>DASTEX010000094.1:0-2589 GCA_035709185.1 Gemmatimonadales bacterium | reverse complement strand
TCCTCCCTCAAGCGGGCCCGGGGGGTGAAGGACAGCTGGTGGCTCGACACCATGGATGGTCTGGCCCTCGCGACTCCCCTGCTCTACCTCGGCCGGACCGCGTGGGTCCGCCCGTGAGGTCAGGAAACGGGAATGTCTCTGAATCTCACCAGCCGGCGGCGGTCCTCATCCCAGAGCTTGAGTGAGGCGCAGCGGAGGCTCTTCCAGAAGGTCAGGGCCGGCACCTGCTGCAGGACGGGGTTCTCCACCAGACACTGCTGCAACCGGTAGTTGGGGATCCGGGTGGCGAGATGATGGATGTGATGCAGCCCCACGCTGCCGGTGAACCACTGGAGCAGCGGCGGCAACCGGTAATACGATGAGCCGGCCAGCCCGGCCTCGACGAACGACCATCCTTCCGGGCCTTCCCAGTAGGTGTCCTCGAACTGGTGCTGGACGTAGAACAGCCAGAGCCCCACCCACGACGCCACCAGCATGATCGGGAGTTCCACCAGCAGCACGGCGCGCCACCCGAGCAGCAGGGCCAGCCCCCCGTAGAGACCGGCAAGGGCCAGGTTGGTGCCGAGGATGCTCCGCCGTTCCCGTTTCCAGCTGCGGGGAGCGATCCAGGGCAGCCGGAGTCGAACCAGGAAATGGATCGGGGCACCCAGTCCGAACAGCACGAGGGGATTGCGCCAGATCCGGTACCGCAGCTTTCCCCACCGGCTCCGGGCGAGGTACTCCCGCACGGTCAGCGTTGGAAAGTCGACGTCCGGCCGATCGTGCAGCTTGCTGGAGGTAGCGTGATGGATCGCGTGGAACCTCGCCCAGTAGCGATAGGGTGTCAGGGTCAGCACGCCGCACACCCGGCCGACGGCGTTGGCCAGTCGGATGGACTGGAAGAACGAGGCATGGCCGCAGTCGTGCTGGATAATGAAGATGCGAACCAGGAAACCCGCCGCCGGGACCGCCAGCGCCAGGGTGATCCAGTACGACAGCTCGAGGCTCCGGTACATCAGGTACCAGAGCAGGGTGAACGGCAGGAAGGAAGTGGCGATCTGGAGGACGCTTCGGCGCGAATCCGGTTGCGCGTAAGGCGCAAGCACCGGTTGCAGGGAGCCCTCGCCGGCGGGCAGTGCGGGCGCGAGTGTCGTACTCATACCATTCATCGCGACGACTCAATGTGCTGCTCGCGAGTACGGCGGGCAAGGATCGCGGACGGCGATACGGATCAGGCGGTGATCTCGACCCGGTTGCCGTCCGGATCCTGCACTACGGCTTCGAAGTAACCGTCGCCGGTCACGCGCGGCTCGGACAATACGGGTACCCCATCCCCCCGCATCCGTTCCACCAGGCGTTCCACCCCCAGCCGGGATCCGACCGAGATCGCAATATGGGCAAAGCCGATTGCGGGAGCGACGGCGGTGCTACCGAGGCCCGGGAGCGACATCAGCTCCAGCCGGGGAGGACCGTCCGGAAAGGTCAGGAAATACGAAACGCAGCCCGGGTGCGCAGCGCTCTCATACCGGGGGCCGGCGTGGGCTTCGAACCAGGTCTCATAGAACGCGCGCAGGCGTTCGAGGTCGGCCGTCCAGACGGCCAGGTGTTCCAGTCGCACGGTCCCTAGCGGGGGATCTCCTGCCGGTCAGGCTCCACGAACCGGGCCCGGGCCTCGGGCCCGAACAGCACCTCAGCCGAGTAGTGCGTCATCATGATGCTGCTGTCGAGAAGCGGTGGGTTGCAATAGATGAAGCTGTCGGAGGAGTCCGAACCCGGTGAGTGCTCCATGAAGTGGCGCACCGCGAGAATCCAGGCCTGGGTCAGAGTCTCGTGATACTTGGTCTCCGGAATGCCGTGTTTCCGGAGGAATCCCTGGAGCGCTCCTCGCATGAGGTCGATCGCCGTGCCGGTATCGTGCTCGGCCAGGTAGACGTACGCCAGGCGGACGTGGGCCCGGTGATTGAACTCGGCGGGAGTGAGCCGTCCCACCTCGAATTCCTCGCGGAAGCGCCGGTCGCCGGCAGAGAGCCCGTGGTTCATCATGTGGTCCGTCACGTTGGGGAACCCGGCTTGCGCAGAAAGTATGCCGTTCGCGACAGAGGGCAGCCGGGTCACCGTTGTCGCGCCAGGGCCACCTCGCGCCGCTGAGCCGCGCCGGAGTCGGCCCGGGCAAGCGCACCCGCCACCCACCGCCAGTGCACCCGCGCGCTGTCTTTCAGGCCCAGATGGTCATACGCCTCGGCCAGCAGCTGGTGCAGATCGGTGTGGGTGACATAGAGGTTGGTGCTTTCCAGCCCTCCCCGAAGGGCCGGCCGGAGCAGGTTCGCCGCCCGGAGCCCGTCTCCCCCTGCCAGGTCTAGCTCAGCCAGCCGGTAATTGGTGAGGGTGAAGCCAAGCGTGGGGGACCAGATGGCCCGTTCCAGCCCCCGGATGGCCCCGGTGGTATCGGATCGCACCAGGTGGGTGAGCGCCCGGGCGTGGGCCGCGATCCCCATCTCGCGCAGCTTTCCGCTCCGCCGGCCCCACGCTTCCGCCGAATCGGCTGCGCGCGCGACCAGTTCCGGATCTTCCACCTGGAGTGCCGCCTCGGCCAGCATGGTGTACAGCAAC
>DASTEX010000093.1:0-10913 GCA_035709185.1 Gemmatimonadales bacterium | reverse complement strand
CGTGACCCTCACCGAACTCGGCACCCACAGCCGAGGAGCGCAGTTTCTGGATGGGGCGCCTCTCTGCACCCCGGAGCTCGAGGCCGCCATCGACCGGCTGAGCCAGCGCTACGAAGGGTTCTGGTTCGGCCGTTATGACCTGCGGGCGCCGGACGCCGAGGCGCTTCGGAGCGGAGCCGGCTTCAAGGTCCTGGAGCTGAACGGCGTGAGCAGTGAAGCAACCTCGATTTATGATCGCGCCCACGGAGTGGGTCACGCCTGGCGGACCCTCTGCACCCAGTGGCGGATCGCGTTCGAGATCGGGAGCCGGAACCGGGCCCTGGGCGCGCATCCGGCTTCACCGCGGGAGATTCTCAACCTGGTCCGACACCACCGGCGCTTGACCCGGCGGGCGCGTGACGCTGCGGCGGGCTTCAGTCGCTGATGCCCTCGATCAAGGCCTGATACTCCGGGTGCCGTTCGACCCAGCCCTGCACATACCAGCAGGAAGGGATGATCCGATACCGGCGCTCACGGGCGAAGTCCATCGCCGTCCGGACCAGGTCGGATGCGACCTGGTTGCCCCGGGCGGGGGGCGGGACGTACGTGCTGTAGAACTCGAGCACGCCCTTCCCCACCGGAGTGTAGGCCAGGAACGCCTCACCGGAGGGCAGGCGCATCACGAACTTCCGGGCCCGGGTGTCGTGCTCGATCGGCAGTTGCATCCTGGATGAAGCCTAACAGGACTGTCCAGCGGGGACCAAGCAAACAGATCGTCGAAGACAGTCGAAGACAGTCGAAGGAAATCGATACACGCCCCTGACCCAAAGTGCAGCAGCATGTGCGCATGACGTGAGCGTCCGGGTGACTTTTCCGTCCTCCTCAGTGGAGAACCGGGAGAGCGGAAATGCGTGCATGGCTCATGGTGTTGCTCGGCGGTATCAGCACCCCTGGTCTGGTCCAGGGGCAGGTTGCCTCGCGGGCTCGAGCGGCCGATTCCGTGACCGTGGTCGCGGATTCGTCGTTTCGCCGAGCCGGCATCGGCCGCTGGCTGCTGGGACCAACGTACCGCGAGTTGTGGGCGACGCCGGTGCGGGCCCAGGTACTGGATCTCGATGAATTCGCCGGCGGGCTCACGCCGGTCGAAGTGGGCGGCGGCCTTCAGACCAAGTCGCTCCGGCTGCGAGGGAAGAACGGCCGGGAGTATCAGTTCCGGCTGGTTCGCAAGGACCCGACCCAGGTGGTGGGCGAGGAATTCAGCGGCACGTTCGTCGGTGACCTGGTCCGGGACCAGATGAGCGCCATCCATCCCGGCGGCTCGCTGGTCGCTCCGACCCTGCTCCGCGCCGTCGAGGTGCTGCATGCCCCACCGCTCCTCCGCTTCATGCCCGACCACCCGCGGCTGGGAGAATTCCGGAAGGATTTCGGCAACCAGCTTGGCACCATCGAGGAGCGGCCGGACGAAGGCGAGGAAGGCCAGCCCGGCTTTGCCGGTGCGACCAAAGTCACCGACACCGAGGAGATGCTCGAGGAGGTACGCGAACGCCCCTGGATCCGGGTGGATACGCGCGACTATCTGAAGGCGCGACTGATCGATTTCGTCATCGGCGACTGGGACCGGCACGAGGACCAGTACCGCTGGGCCCTCGTCGGCTCGGGCGATCGGGCCCGCTGGCGTCCGGTTCCCCGTGACCGCGATCAGGCCTTCGTGCGCTACGACGGCGCGGTCATGGGGATCGCCCGTCTGGTGGTGCCCAAACTCCTGGTCTACGACGAGAACTACCCTTCGGCCTACGCCGCGACCTACAACGGCCGGCATCTCGACCGCCGGGTACTCAACGACCTCGACTGGGCGGCCTGGGACTCGGTGACCCGGTGGGTCCAGGCCCGGCTCACCGACGAAGTGATCGACCGGGCGGTCGGCCGCATGCCGTACGAGTACCAGGAGAAGAACGGCGACCGGCTGCGACGGACCCTCCGGGCCCGCCGTGACCGCCTCCCCGAAGCGACCCGCGAGTTCTACGGCTATCTCAGCCGCCAGGTCATGATCGATGCGGGTGATTCGCGGGACCAGGTGGAGATCATCCGGAATGGCGCCCAGGCGGAGATCCGCATCACCCGGGTGGGCCAGAGCAGCCCCTACTTCACCCGCACCTTCCGCGGCAACGAAACGTCCGAGATCCGGATCTTCCTCCATGGGGGCTCCGATCGGGCCCGGATCCGCGGCCAGGGCACCAAGCCGAAGATCCGTCTCATCCCGGGGGATGGAGCGGACAGCGTCCACCACGAGAACGAGGAAGCACTCTACCTCTACGATGCGGACGGGGTAGCGACCAATGGGCTCGAGGTCGATGCCAAACCCTGGGTCGAACCCCGCGACACCAACCCGGAAGTCCCCCCGCCCCAGACCTGGGGCTCCTCCATTTCTCCGGGTCCCAAGGCGAGCTTCTCCTCCCATTCGGGATTCTCGTTCGGTATGAGCGTCACCCGGACGGGCTACGGGTTCCGCCGGATTCCCTACGCCAGCCGGCATACCGCATCGCTGGAGTATTCGTTCGAACGTTCCGCGTTCCGCGGCCGCCTCACTACCCGCTGGCGCCGGGTCAATCGGCAGATGTACTTCGGATACAACGTGCTGGCCTCGGGCATCGAGGGCGGGCGGTTCTTCGGCTTCGGCAATGCCACCGGCAGCGCGGGTGGCTCGGATCGCTACCTGGCACTGCGCGACGCCTACGAAGTGAGTCCCTACATCGGGTTCGGCCTGGAAACGCCGACCAAGCTGTGGGTCATGCTTCGGGCCCGGCACACTGTCACCGACATGAATGACCCGGTGAACCGGGCTTCCGCGCTCTCTGCTCTGCAGGCGCCGGGGCTGGGGGACGCGGGGCAGTTCGGTCCGGTGGTGCGATTCCAGCACGACACCCGCAGTACTCCGGTGGCTGCGAAATCAGGCTGGCTGGTCGACCTCGAGGCGGATTACTACCCCGTCACCTGGTCCAACGCCGAGGGGCCCTTCGGCTCGATCGAAGGTTCCGTGGCCACCTTCCTCACTCCGGTGAGCCCGGTGACATTCGCCCTGAGGGCGGGTGGGCGGCGGGTCTGGGGTGACTTCCCTTACTACGAAGCCGCTTTCGTGGGTGGCCGCCGCAATCTCCGGGGATACGCCAGTAACCGGTTCGCCGGCGACCGCTCCCTCTACGGCAACGCGGAAGCGCGGGTCAAGCTGTTCGACAGCAAGCTGCTCTTTCCCATGGAAGTCGGGGTCCTGGGGCTGGCCGATGCCGGCCGGGTCTGGTTCGACGGACGTTCCGAAGGCTCGTGGCACACCGACTTCGGCGGCGGCATCTGGCTGACGGGCCTGGAGCGGACCCGCGGCGTCACCCTCGGCATGGCCCGGGGGAAGCAGGGTAACCGCTTCTGGTTCGCCGTCGGCACCACCTTCTGACCGACCGAACGCTTGGATACACGGGCGCGGGATGACGTCTCGCGCCCGGTCTTTACGTATACTTCCTTCGTATATCAGACGACGGTACTGGAATGTACTTGAAGGGTGGGACGACCGCGGTCCTGTCCGTGGTCCTTCTCAGTGGGGCCACGGTCGAACTGCCGGCGCAGGACCTCCGCGACGCAGTGGCGATCGAGCGGGAAGTGGCGCGCATCTCCCGCTCGCGGCGGCTCTGGCCGGGGTTCGAGCCGCTGTCTATTCCGCTGGCCATATACACCGGCGGTCAGACCTTCCTGTTCCGGCATCCCCGTCCGCCTGAGGGGTTCACCCGAGTCGCCGCGAGCGAGGTCCCGGTGTTCGTGATGGGCGGCCGGCACCCGGCAGTGACCTCCAATAGCAGCGCCGACATCGGAGGGGTATCGACCGGGACGCTGCTGGCGGACGGAGGCCGCGCATCGATCACCCTCACGGTCCTGGCCGCGGTCGCGCTGCACGAGGCCTTTCACGTTTTCCAGCGTCGGCACCATCCCGGCTGGGGCAGCAACGAAGGAGATCTCTTCCGGTACCCAACCGGCGACGCCGACCTGCTGGCCCTCCGCCGGCTCGAGTCCGAGGCCCTCAGCCGCTCACTCCGCGCCAGGAAGACGCCCCAGGCAGCGTGCTGGGCTCGCGAAGCCATCGGGGTCCGTCGCCGCCGCTTCGCAGCGCTGGATTCGGCCTTCTCCGGCTACGAGCAGGGCAACGAGCTCAACGAGGGCCTCGCCTCCTACATCCAGCTGCTGGCCGAGGGCCGGACCACGGTGGAGTTTCCACCGAACGAGTTTCCCGCCATTGCCGTGCGCGACCGGATCTACACCGTCGGGCCCGCGCTGGCGTTCACCCTCGATCGCCTGGCGCCGGGCTGGCAGGACACGCTCGAACAGAATGACCGGCAGCCCATCGATCTCCTGCTCGAGCGGGCCCTGGCGCGGATCGACTCGCCGCCACCGGGTTCCTGTGGGTTTACCGCCGAGGATCGCTCCGCGATTGAACGAGCCGCGCGGGCCGACGCGGCGGCCGTGGCGGCCAATCGGGTGGAACGACGCCGTGCCTTCGACGCCCGAAGTGGCTGGCGGGTCGTGGTGCACGCGGCGGACGGCCGGCCCCTCTGGCCCAAGGGCTTCGATCCGCTCAACGTGGAGACGGTGGAAGGCGGAGTCCTGCACCGGCGGTTCCTCGAGCTGAGTAACGACTCCGGCGACCTGCGGATCATCGACGAGAGCGGTGCCGACCCGGAATCGTTCACGGTAGCTGCCGGCGCTCATCCCCTGTTCAACGGCGTGAAGCTCGCGGCCGTTGCGGGGCTGCCCCGCCCCGATATCACCGAAGAGACTGGCCGGGTCCAGGTCCGCGGCCCGGGCATACAAGCCGCCTTCAGCAATGCCACGGTCGCAGTCGAGGGCACCATCATCCGGATCCAATTGCGTTAGGCACGGAGACCACCGCCATGTCCAATCCCGCCGACTATCCCTACGAGACCCACCTGGAAATCCGGCACCGGCCAATGGAGTTGATCGACGTCCAGGCTATCATCGACGGCATCCGCCACCCCTGGTACAACGAGACGCTCTGCCAGGTCAACCAGTCGGTGGTCCGGCTGGGCGTGATTCAGGGTGAGTACCACTGGCACAAGCACGACCAGGAAGACGAATTCTTCTTCGTGGTGGAAGGGCGGCTCCTGATCGACTTCGAGGGCCGGACCGTCGAACTGGGACCCCGGCAGGGTTACGTGGTGCCCCGTGGCGTCGTCCACCGGACCCGGGCGCCGGACCGGACGGTCATCCTGATGGTAGAGTCCGCTACGATCATGCCAACCGGCGACTGAGCGCCCGCGCGGCGGATCCATGCTGCGCGACTGGGTCTGGACTCTTCTGGCCGGCGCCACCGGTTTCGGCGCCTCGTTTGTTTTCTCCGGTGTCTTGCGGCTGCAGCCGTTCCGCTTCGTTCTGGTGTGGGCCGTTCTGGCTGCCATCTTCCTGGCGGTCTACGCCCGGCTCGAGCGAGTCAGCTTTGCGACCCAGATTCAGCGCCGGTGGCGGAGTGGGTTGGTGGTCGGCCTGCTGCTCGGTGCGCTGCTGATCCGGCAGGTCCTGGCCCAGGAGGCGGGGCCTCGACCGGAGGGATTGTCCCTGGTCGGAAGGCTCCTCTGGTTCGGTCTGTTGTACGGAGTGGTCGATGCGATGATGCTTTCGGTTGTTCCGGTGCTCAGCCTCTATGGCGCCCGGCCGGCCCGGGCCCTCGGGACGGGACGAAGCCGCTTGCGGTGGGGGCTGGTAGCCCTGGCCGGCAGCACGCTGGCGGCCGCGCTCTATCACCTGGGCTTCGCCGAGTTCCAGGGATGGCGGCTCCTCTATCCGGTGATCGGCAACCTGGTCATCACCCTGGGATATCTCCTCAGCGGCAGTCCTCTGGCCGCTATCCTGGCCCACGTCATGATGCACTGGGCGGCTGTCATCCACGGGATGGCCACCACGATGCAGCTGCCCCCTCATTATTGAAGGCGCAGCCGGGCTACTGGTCTTCTATCACCACTTGAACGGTGTAGTTCCCCGCGGCATCCCGCTGGAGGATGGCCACCTTGGTTTCGCCGGCCGCAATATCGAACGTGGCCTGCGTGAGAACGGTCTCGGTGTTCTCCGGGGCATAGCGCAACAGGAACTCGCCGGGGTCGAAATAGATCAGGGAGCTGTAGCTCCCCACCCGGGTATCGAGCCCGATCCGTACGATGGAATCCGGCGCCAGGCCCGGCGCGCTGATCAGCACATGGAGCATGAACGGCTCGTCGGTATTGGAGCCGGCCACGTTGACTAGGCGCAAATTGGCCCGGTCGGTGGCGACCTGCCCCGTGTCGGGAATGACCGTCGCGCTCAGCTGGGGAATTCCGGCGGCCACGGTCAGCGCGTTGAGATGGGCCGTCGTCAGCTGGCCCTCGATCTGGCCCACTATTGTTCCGTTGGACCGGACGATGATCTGCTGTATTCCCGACGGAACCATTACGATTTCGGAGGTGTGGCCGAATGCTACGCCGCTGATCACGGTGGTGCCGCCGACCTCGACATCGAGCGCACCGAGGTCGGAGGTGGCATGCAGCAGCCTGAGCTCGGCGTCGTTCTCATCGGGCGAGGTGGAGTCGTCACACGCGACCGCAAAGCAGGCCGCGGCCGCCAGCCAATACCGCAGGGTTCTCATCGGGATCTCCGGAGCGTCTCTATCACTACTACTACCCGTCAACCAGCTGAATTGTTACGGCGCAGGCCATCGCAGGTGCGCCGCTCCCATTTTCAGCATCAGGCCGCTAATGTGACACGACTTCCGGCAACCGAGCCCTCCATGCTGCGATTCTTCGCCCGCCCCTCCACCCTTACCCTGCTCCTGGTCTGGGCTGGCCTGAACTCGGCTTCGGCCCAGGTGGCTCAATCCCTGCCCGAGCGGGCGGTGCGGCGGGACATCCCACTGACCAATGCCATCCGGCGCGCCTTTGCGTCCGAAACCCGTGATTCGACCGGGAGGCCGGGACCGCGGTACTGGCAGCTCCGGACCGATTACACCATCCAGGCCAGTCTCGACCCATCGACCTCGCGGCTCGCCGGGCGGGAGACGATCGTCATCCTGAACCGAAGCCCCGACACGCTGGGGCAGATCGTGCTGCGGCTGGATCCTAACGTGTTTCTCGGGAATGTGCCGCGCGCGGCGCCCTGGGTTCCGGCCGAGAACACCGACGGGATGGTCATCACCCGGATGGCGGTGGACGGCCGGGTGGTGCAGCTGCGGGAGCCTCCGGCCGCTCGCCCGGGGGGGCCCCGCGCGGCGCCGCCCCCCGAACCGGTCGCCACCGGTCTTCAGACCACGCTGGCGCAGGTGCTGCTGTCCTCGCCGGTCCCGCCGGGCGGCAGGGCCCGGCTGGAGGTTGACTGGAACTTCAAGCTCCCGGGCGGGCCCGGCATCGGGCACCGGATGACGATGCGGTGGGCCGACACGCTGTACCAGCCGACCCAGTGGTTCCCCCGGGTGGCGCGGTACGACGACCTGCGCGGCTGGGAAAGCGAGTTCTACCTGGGACCGTCCGAGTTTTATAACAACTTTGGTCGCTTCGATGTCCGCATCGAGGTCCCGGCGGGGTGGATCGTGAGCGGGACCGGCGTGCTCCAGAATCCGGAACAGGTCCTCACCAGCACCGCCCGCGAACGCCTGTCCCGCGCGCTGACGACCGACAGCGTTACCACCATCGTCGCGCCGGACGAGAGCGGTCCGGGACGGGCCACTGCACCCGGGACCCGTCTGACGTGGCACTTCGTGGCCGATACGGTCAACGACTTTGCCTGGGCCACGGCGAAGAACTACGTCTGGCAGACGCTGCGGGCCGAGATCCCCGGCAAGGGTGCCGTGCCGATTCACATGGTGTACCTGCCGGGTCGGGTCCAGCTCTACGCCAACGCGGGGCGCCTCACCCGTCACGCCCTCGAGTTCTACTCGAAGCTCTGGTTCCCCTATCCCTTTCCCCAGCTGACCCTGCAGGACGGTCCCAGCGCCGGGATGGAATACCCCATGGTCATCAACTCCAACCAGGGCGCGGCCGATCACGAGACCGGTCACCAGTGGTGGCCCATGGTGGTGTCGAACAACGAAACCTGGTACGGCTGGATGGATGAGGGATTCAACCAGTACATGAACATCCTGTCCGCCGCCGACCTGGCCGGCCGCCCGGCCAACCTCGACGGCCGCGGGCAATCCTACGGCAGCATCAGCGGGAACGAGGCGGAGCCGCCGATGATGTGGAACGCCAATTACGCGGGCCCCCAGTTCTACGGCTTCACGACGTACGCCAAAACCCCGTTGATGCTCTCGATGCTGGGGGGCATTGTGGGCGACAGCGCGGTCCAGCGGGCCCATCGCGAGTGGGCCGCCGCCTGGATGTTCAAGCATCCCTCGCCCTGGGACTGGATGTTCTTCATGAACCGCGCCCTGGGACAGGACCTCGGCTGGTTCTGGTACTACTGGCTCTTCACGACGGAAAGCGTCGACGGCTCCATTCAGGACGTGACCGCCAGCGGCCACACCACCCGGGTCACGGTGAGGCAGGATGGGCAGATGCCCTCCCCCGTGGTCCTGAAAGTGACACTCGCTGCGTCGGGCCCGCCCATCCGACCCATGCCTAACGCCAGGATGGCGGACAGCCTGACCGCGCTGGTCACCTGGCCGGTGGATGTCTGGTTCGGGGGCAGCCGGACGTTCGTGGCGGAGTTGAATTTCGGGGGCCGCGCCGTCGAACGGGTCATGTTCGACCCCCAGTGCCGCTTCCCGGACCGGGATCCATCGGACAACGTATGGCCCAGAGCAGCCCAGACCGCTTCTGGCTCAACGAGATGTGAGTAAGGAGTAAGGAAGGAGTACGGAGTAAGGAGTTAGGAGGAGGGATGCAGAGTGCAGAATGCAGATTGCAGATTGGAGAAGGGTTGCACTGCTGGCACGCGAACGAGGAACCCGGCGTTGCAGCCCTTCTTCACTCTGCAATCTGCATTCTGCACTCTGCACTCAGAGTCGATTTTCCTTAGCGGACCTGGAGTGGATTCGCGCTCCCCGGAGTGCTGCCGGCCAGGACCACCACGGCATCGTACGCGTGGAGAAACCGGTCCTGAACCGGGGTGAGGGTCTGGGACCGGCGCGTCAGATACGCCAGCCGTACGGCGCGCAGGTCGAAGACGACCCAGCCCGTCTCCGGCAGCGCCGGACGGAGCCAGGCCAGGCTTGTGCCATCGATCTCGGCGGTGCCGATCGGCTCGTACTGGGCCTTCGTAATGTTCATCCGGGTGTTCTTCGTGCCCGGGCCGCCCACCATCAGCACGTGGTAACTGCGCTCGCCGTGGGCCTCCGCCAGCACCGCCGCCGCAGTCCCTACATCCAGCGTGTGGGTGTAATTCCATCCCCGCATCACGTGACTGCCACCGAACTTGAGCAGCACCCGGGGAGCAGGTCCTTCCCGTTCGGCCACACCCAACGCGCGAATGAAGTTCTGCCGGAGCCAGGCCGACCGGTCCAGGTTCGACTCGTAACCGCGGCCCCTCAGAAAGAGCCGGTTGATCCGGGCGGTCCGTTCCAGCACGTCCAGGATTTCCCCGGCTCGGGCCGGCGCCTCCGATCCAAGTGCTTTCCGGAGATCCTGGAACACGGAATCGGGCGCGGTCCACGCAAACAACCGCGAGGGATTGCCGGTGCGGAAGAGCGCGAAGCCGCTGTCGGCCAGTTGGCGCGCCCGCCGGACCGCCGGTTGTGCCGCCGGCGGGGCCAGCCGTTCCAACTCCTGCAGATAGTACCGGTCGCCCGAGACTTCGTAATCCAGTCCCCAGATCCGCATCGGCGGGGTCGATCCCTGCGCCGACATGGCCGAGGCCAGCAGCTTGCGCTCCGACGCCAGGGTATAGAATGGAATCGAGGTGAACCAGCTGCTGAGGAGAGTGTCGAGCGCGGCGACCACTCCCGGCCGACGGGCCATCGAATCCAGCCGCCGGCCCTGGAGCGGACTCACTTCAATGGCGAGCGTATTGTACCCGCCCGGGCGCAGGTCCGAGAGCAGGGCCTGAACTACCTCGGGTATCTCGGCCACCCCGTGTTCCTCGCCCACCAGGAAGAACCGGGAACCCAGTCCTTCTTCCACCAGCATCCGGCCGCCGGGACCGGCCAGTCGCCCGTTGTCGATCCGCAGGACCCGCCGGGTCTCCAGCAGCAGCCGGGTCAGGGCGGTGTCCTGGGCCGGGGCGAATGAAGGCGCCCCGCCCAGCATCAGCAGAGCGGTCAGAATCCGGTTCATGGGTTGTCGGGAAAGGCCGGCGTCAGTGGGCACCGCCGCCATGCGGCACGGCGGACTGGTTGGCTCGCCTTCGGAACAGCGCCAGCAGCATGAAGCCCAGGTTCAGTGCGGCAAGCGTCGCGCCCACCAGGATCAGACTCCGGGCACTGCGCCGCAGGATGCTCAGGCGATCGATGCCCACCAGCACCAGCATGGCCTTGGTAGTCAGCAGCGTGGCGGAAATCGAGAAGAGGATCAGCTGGAGCATCAGAAGCGGCCGGTAACCCAACCCGGCGTAGAGCCAGTAGAAGGCCAGCACCACCAGCAGCCAGGCGAGCAGTCCCGTTCGCGTGGTTCGGCCGAAGGGCAGCTCCCGGAGCAGGGGCACCACCAGCAACGCCAGCAGCGTCAGCATCGCGGCGAGCCGGAGGCTGGCCCAGAACAACTCTTTCCGGGTTGCCTCTTCAGCAGTATGGGAAGCAGGGGCTAGCATGTGTCGTTCCATGTACTCCCTTGCCGGCTCGTTCGTCAAGTATCCCTCGGGAGTCCACCGCCTGACAAGGCTTCGGGGGTCAACGACGGCCGGGCGAAGGCGGGCGGAATCAGCCCTTCCAGGAAGAACGCCGCGAGCGAAGCCCGGCCGTCCAGACCGGCTTTCTGATAGGC
>DASTEX010000092.1:0-2178 GCA_035709185.1 Gemmatimonadales bacterium | reverse complement strand
CCGGCCATCGATGCGACCGGGTTCGCCGGTATTCTGGTCGACCGCCATTTTTATTCCCGGTTTCGTGGTCCGATCCTGGGACGCCCGGTCCCTTCGGCTTACGTCCTGGCGACTTCGTTCATGACCCAGTACGAACAGCGGGTCGAGGTGTCCCAGTATGCCAGCGTCGATCAGGCCGCATTCGCCGACGGGCTGACCGTTGTGGAACCGCCGGGGCTGGGGACCCTTTTCTCGGTGGTGCCGCCCGGAATCGTGAACTCCACGTTCAAGGGCGAATTTCGGGGGCCGGCGGGGTCGCTGCTGCTGGATTCCGCGACCAACACCTGGTTCATCCGGAATGGGTCCTCGCTCGACTCGGAGGCAAGCAAGTTGTTTCTCGGGGGTGCATCGGCAACCAGAAGGATCACGGATGGCGTCCTTTTGAGGGACGCCGACTGCGGTCTCACCATACTGGCCGACCCGAGCGGAGGAGCCTTCAACATCCGGCTCCCGAATGCAGCGGGAAAGAACGATCTGACGTTCACGCTCAAGAATGTCGGAAGCGCCCATACGGTCACCGTATTGGCGGCCCCCGGCCAGCCGATCGATGGCGCGGGTAGCGTCGTGCTGATGCCCAGCGCTTCCGTCGGGTCAGCGATCACGGTGGTTGCGCGGGATGATGCCTGGTGGATCATCGGCCGGGTATGAGTCACGATAACCCACCGCCAGGCTTTGCCTGAAGTCACCGAAGCCGGCTCCCCGGCGCCCATTGGAGCCTGACTCGGTGGTACCCCATCGGGCCGGTTATTCTTGTGACTCCGATGGGACCGGCTCCGCACTTGCCCGAAAGCCCGACCCGCCCCCTGGGCCTTACCCGCCTGGTGCTCTGGCTTGCCGGAATCAAGCTGCTGCTGCATGTCGTGGCCGCCCTAATTACGCCTTACGAGTTCCATCGAGACGAGCTGCTCTACTTCTCGATGGGCACCCACCTGCGGTTGTTCCACATGGACTTTCCCCCACTTATCGCGTTGCTGTCGGAGCTGCTGCGGCACACGGTTGGGGTCTCCGTATTCACTTACCGGTTGGTGCCCGCGATCGCCGGTACCGGGGTCCTCCTCATTGCCCTCGCGACGGCGCGGGCCCTGGGCGGAGGGCGCGTCGCCCTGGTGCTTTCGGCCATCGCCGTTCTGAGCGGCGTCCTCTTCCTTCGCTCCGCCTCGCTCTTCCAGCCGGTGGTGCTGGACCAGCTGGCGTGGGCCGGGGCGCTCTACGCGCTGCTTCGCCTGGAACAGACCAACGACCCCAAATGGTGGCGGTGGCTCGGGCTGGCCGGTGGGCTCGGGCTCCTTACCAAGTTTTCGATCGGATTCATCGGGGTGGGAGTGCTCGCGGCGATCCTGCTGACTCCGCGGCGGCGCGCGTTGACTGGCTCGGGGCCCTGGATCGCGCTGGCGATCGTGCTGGCAGTGGGAAGTCCGAGCATCATCGGGCAGATTGCGTTGGGCTTCCCGGCGATGGGGCAGCTCGAGGGGCTCCGGGGAACTCAGCTGGAGCGAATCGGCTGGGCCGAGTATCTGGCCACCCAGCCGCTGATGCTGGGTCCGGCGATTCTGCTTGCGGTTGCGGGCGTGGTGGCGCCGTTCTTCGACCGCCGCCTGACCGCGTTCCGGATCGTCGCCCTGGCCTGCATCACCACCTTCCTTCTCCTCGGCGTGCTCCACGGCAAACCCTACTACATCGGTCCGATCTTTCCGATTCTGTCGGCCGCCGGTGCCGTCTGGCTCGAAGGACTGGCCCGCCCGCGGTTACGGATGGCGCTCGCCTGGGGCATCGGAATCGCCGCGATGGTTTTCGGGATGGCTCTGCTGCCGCTCGGCCTGCCGGTGGTTCCCCCCGGGCAGATGGCGCGTTATGCCGCCGCACTCGGCGTCGGCGCTGCGACCCGGACCAATACCGGCGGGCAGCTCCCGTTGCCGCAGGACTACGCCGACATGCTGGGGTGGAAGGAGCAGGCCGAGGCCGTGGCGGAGGTGGTGGCGACCCTCACGCCGGCCGAACGGGAACGAACCGTACTCTATGGCGGCAACTACGGTGAGGCGGGAGCACTCGATCTCTACGGCCGGCGCCTGGGACTTCCCCCGGTGGTGAGCCAGGCGGGCAGCTGGTACTTCTTCGGACCGGGCCCGGCCGGGACGGAGG
>DASTEX010000091.1:0-4515 GCA_035709185.1 Gemmatimonadales bacterium | reverse complement strand
CATTGAGCGAAACCAGATCGGGGTCTACGTCATCGGGCTGGATGGCCGGGTGACGTGGCGAGACCTGCGGTTTAACCCGTTTCTTGCAACGGGTTACGACCGGTTGCCCCAGGCGGTCCAGGACGCAGCCCGGCGCCGGTAGGCCCGGGTCTTCGGCCCGGCCGTCGGATACCGGCCGGGCCACTGTCCAAAAAATGTTGCACGCTGTTCTGCCCTCCGGTATTCCTCTCGCTTTCACATAGTGCAAAGCATGTAGCTGAATAGAGTTGCACATTGACCTTGTTAGGTATCAGGCCCTATTTTGGACAGGCATACTGTCCGGAAGATGTGCGCTCCACGAGTCGATCTGCCGCCGGCCGAGTCGGGCCGCGGGGAACGTCAGTGGGATCGACTGGAGGTCAGGCGGTTCCCGTCAAACTCTCAAGGGGAGAAAGCATGAACAAGCTGAACCGGTTTACCCGCAAGGCATTCCGGCCTATGCTGTCGCTGGCGCTGCTGGCTGCGGTCCCGGCGGCCGCGGAAGCGCAGTTCTCCGTGGGCATCAAGGGTGGTCTGGCGTTCGCCACGATGTCGGAGAATGATCTGACGCCCAACATTGATTCCAGGTTGGGCTGGCTGGCCGGCGCGCACCTGACTCTGGGTGCGGGTCTGTTCTCGATTCAGCCCGAGGCGCTGATTGCTCAGCTGGGCGCCGAGTCCGGTGGCGATGAGCTCAAGCTCAACTACTTTGTGGTTCCGGTCAATCTCCGGCTCAACTTCGGGATGGGCGCTCCGGTCAGTCCCTTCATTCTGGCCGGACCGTACGCCGCCTTCAATCTCAGTTGTGACCTCGATAACGTCGGGGAGTGTGACGACGACATCGAAAGCACCGACTTCGGCGTGGATTTCGGCGCCGGCCTCAAGTTCGGCGGCCGGTTTTTCGCCGAGGCGCGTTACATGCTGGGCCTGAAGGAACTCAGCGATATCACGCCGGAGTTCGACAGCAAGAACCGCGCGTTCGTCATCATGGCGGGAATTACGTTCTAAGCTGTCAGCTGTCAGCTATCAGCTTGATCCTCAGTACTCGAAGCCCCGTCGTCCTCGGCACTGGACGGCGGGGCTTCGAGTTTCCCGGAACAGGCTGACGACTGATCGCTGACAGCTGATAGCTGACAGCTCACTCGACAAAGTCTTCATGCTCCTTCGCCAGCGCCTCCGCCTCGTACCCTTTCCGTCCCATGGCGCCGAACGTGAGCCGCTTCCCCAGCTCCACTCCCGGCTGATCGAACGGGTTCACCCCGTACCAGATGCCGGCATAACCGGTGGCCAGCTGAAAGAACATCAGCAGCTCACCCATGACATCCGGCGTCAGCCCGGGGAGCCGGATCCGGGCGTGCATTCGCCCGTTCCGGGCCAGCGCGGCGGCGGTGGCATTGCACTCGGCCGCGAGCAGGCCGCCCAGCGTCTTGCCGGCCAGATAGGCCAGCTCGTCGGGCAGTCCGTTGCGTCCCGGGATCGTCAGATCCTCGCCGTGGTCTTCCACCTCGACGAAGGTCACCACCTTGTCGTAGGGACCTTCCATGAACAGCTGCGCCTGACTGTGCTGATCGGTGGCTCCCACCGCGCCGAGCGGGGTCGGGCCGAGGAAGACCTCTTCGCCTCGGCGGTTGAGCCGCTTGCCGAGACTTTCGGCCCAGAGCTGCCGGTACCACTCGGCGGTCTCCCGGAGCCGGTCGCAATAGGGCATCAGGACGTGAATCCGGCTGCCGGCGCGCGAATCCGCGGCCCAGAGCAGCGCGGAATAGAGCGCGGGCGGGTTCTCCAGCAGGCGCGAGTTGCCCGCCGCATGCAGGGCCCGCCGGGCGCCTCGCAGCAGCGCGTCGATATCGATGCCTACCAGGGCTGCCGGCAGCAGTCCCACCGGCGACAGCACGCTGAAGCGGCCACCTACCGCGGGGGGAACTTCCAGGGCCGCGATGCCCTCGGTCTCCGCGATCCGCCTCAGGGCGCCACTGGCCGGATCGGTGGTGAAGACCAGGTGGCGCGGAGCCGCCTCGGGCCCCACCGCCGCCTCGAGCCAGTCGCGGGCGATGAGATACTGGGCCAGGGTCTCGGCGGTGCCGCCGGACTTGCTGACCACGTTGACCAGGGCCCGCCGGGGATCGATCCGACGCAGGGCCGCGGCTACGGTCGACGGATCGACGTTCTCCAGCACCGTCAGCCGCGGGAAGTATTCCCGGGATTCATCGTCCAGCTCGTTCCAGGCCGGAGGACGCAGCGCCTGGATCAGGGCCCTGGTGCCTAACGCCGATCCGCCGATGCCCAGCACCAGGACGTGATCGAAAGCCTGGCCGACGCCCTCGGCGAACCGGCGGATCTCCGAAACGGTGCCGGCCTGGTTGCCCAGATCGTAGAAGCCGTACTCGCCCAGGCGCCGGCGGCTGTCGACCTCGTCCTGGACCGCGGCGAAGCGCCCGGCCAGCTCTTCCACCACGGTCCGGGGCAGCCCGTGCTGGCCGTCGAGCCGGTCCTGGAACATCCCCCCGTATGAGAGCTTCATCGGTCGACCTCCACGGTCAAGCCATCGAATCCAGGCTCCATCCCGGCCGGCAGGCGCGCCGTCAGGTCTGCGTGCGAGGTTTCGTGGGAGAGATGGGTCAGATAGGTCCGCTCGGCTCCGATGCTCCGGGCCACCTCGATGGCTTCCGGAATGCTCTGATGGGTGGGATGGGGCCGCCACCAGAGTGCGCTCAGAATCAGCACCTGGACGCCGCGCAACCGTTCGCGGGCCTCCTCGGAAACCCGCTTCACGTCGGTAACGTAGCCGATCGGACCGATCCGGTAGCCGAAGACGGACGAATGCCCGTGATCAAACGCCAGCGGCAGAACGTCCAGCCCGGCCACTTCGGCCGGTACCCCCGGCTCCAGGGGGTGCAGGGTCAATCGGGGACGCGTGGTTCCTTCCGGGATCTGCACGCTCTCGTCGAAGATGTAACGGAAGCCGGTCCGGAGAAAATCGAGCGCGCTCGCCGGTCCATAGAGCGGCAGCGCCGCGCGCCGCCGGAGCGAGAACATCCGGAGATCGTCGATGCCGGTGGTGTGATCCGCGTGCTCATGAGTATAGAGCACGGCGTCGATCTGGCTCACCCCTTCCCGGACCAGCTGAAGCCGAAGCTCGGGCGGGGTATCAATCAGGATGACCCGGGAACCGTCCTGGAACAGCGCCGAGGTCCGGGTCCGCCGGTCGCGGGGATCCGCCGACCGGCACACTGCACACCCGCTTCCGATCTGGGGAACTCCGAAGGAGGTGCCGGTGCCGAGCAGGGTGAGGCGCAAGGGGGGCACCTTAAGGGCCCGTGCCGGGTGCCGGGGGCCGGGTACCACGTGCCGTGCCGGGTGCTGAGTACTGTGTGCCGTGCCGGGTGTCGGGTCCTGTGTGCGGTGCCGGGTGCCGAGTACCGTGTGGAGTGCCGGGTCCACTCAGGTTCCCGGTGCGACGCAGCGCAAGGCACGCCGCACCCTGCACCCGGTACGGCACCCGGCACTCGGCACCCGGCACCCGGCACGGCATTTCAGATCGTCTCCACCTTCAACAGGTTCGTCGTCCCCGGCTGGTCGAACGGGACTCCGGCGGTCACGACCACGCGGTCTCCCGGCTGCACCAGTCCGGTCTGAAGCAATCGCTCTCGGGCCACGGGCCACATCCGCTCGTAGTTGGGGAGGTGATCCACCAGGGCGGGGACCACACCCCAGACCAGCGAAAGCGCCCGGTAGGTGTCCGCTTCCGGCGTCACCGCGAAGATCGGCACCTCCGGACGGTACGACGCCACCGTGCGGGCGGTGAAGCCGCTGGACGTCAGGCAGACGATCAGGGGCGCGCCCAGCAGGTCGGCCGCGGCGCAGACCCCCACCGCGATGGCATCCTCGATCCGGGAGCGGGTGTCACCCTGGTGGTGGTGGACCCCGACCACGTTCCACGAGGGCGAATCGGGATCGCCTTCCCGGCGGTGGCTCTCCACCTCGCGCGCGATCCGGTCCATCGCCATGACCGCCTGCAGCGGCCAGGCGCCCACCGCGGTTTCCGCCGAGAGCATGACCGCATCGGTGCCGTCGAGAATGGCGTTGGCCACGTCGGACGCCTCTGCCCGGGTAGGGCGGGGGGCTTCGATCATGGACTCCAGCATCTGGGTGGCGGTGATCACCGGCTTGCCCAGCCGGCCGGCTTCGCGGATCAGCCGCTTCTGCACCAGCGGTACCTGCTCGAAGGGAAGCTCCACCCCCAAATCGCCCCGGGCCACCATGATGGCATCGGCTGCGTAGATGATCCCGTCGAGGTGCTTGAGGGCCGTGTCCTTTTCGATCTTGGCGATGATCCTCGTCCGGGTGGGGAGGATCTGGCGGACGGTCAGGATGTCCTCGGCCCTCCGCACGAAGGAGAGCCCGATGTAATCCACCCCGAGCCCCACGGCGCGAAGCGCTTCTTCCCGGTCCCGTTCGGTCAGGGCAGGGGCGCTGACCTCCACCCCGGGCAGGTTG
>DASTEX010000090.1:0-2128 GCA_035709185.1 Gemmatimonadales bacterium | reverse complement strand
GACGGTCGAAGACGGTCGAAGATGGTGCCGGCGGGTGTGTCCGGATTGGACTCCGGTTGGCGCGTTAGCCGATGGCGATTGGCCCGGCCGCAGCGCAGACGGGCCCATCCACCGGCATACGCCATCACACCATAACCCCGGAGGTCTGTCATGCATCGCCTGTCATCCCGAGCCCGTTCCTGGATTCTCGCTGCCGTGCCGGCCGTGCTGGTGCTGGCCGGCTGCGATCGCACCCCTACCGAGCCCATCATGGCGCCGATAGCGGCGGCCAAGGGCGGCGGTGGCGGCGGCAGCGCCAAACCGGCTGTCGTGAACAAGATTGCGTTCGTGTCGAGCCACGAGTTCATCGGTGAAAGCGCCATCTACGTGGTCGATCCCGACGGCCAGAACCTGGCCCGGGTGACCACGCCGGCCGCCGGCTACGGTGATACCGAGCCCAGTTTCTCCTCCGGCGTGAGCCCCAGAGTCGCCTTCGCCCGGGTGGATGCCAACGGCAAGTCGGAGATCTACAGCGTCAACCTGAATGGCAGCGGCCTGCTCCAGCTCACCAGTTTCCAGGCCCGCACCCGGACGCCGGTGTTTTCGCCTAACGGCTCCAAGATCGCCTTCGTCAGCGACAAGGCCGGCGTCCCCGGCCCTGCGCCGGTGTACCAGCTCTTCGTGATGAACGCCGACGGATCCAACGTCCAGTATGTCGCCGAGACGATCGAGCGCTCCCGGCCGTCCTGGTCGGCGGACGGGAAAACCCTGTTCTACTCCGTCGCCGAAGACTGGAACGGCGTGTTCCACACCATCATCCGCGGCATCCATCTCCAGACCGGCGCCACCAGTATCGTGATGGCATGCCCCAACGCCATGTGCGTCAGCCCGCAGGCCGACTTCGTCACCGGCCGGGTGATCTACGAGTACATAGCGACCGGGCTCGGCATCACACTGCCGAACCTCTGGATCGTCGATCCGGTGCAGGGCACCAATCAGATCATCTGGTGGATCCCGGCCTCCCGGGTGGGCGGCTGGAGCAAGGACGGCACCAGGTTCGTGTTCGCTCCGGTAGACCCGCTCGGCGAAGCCATGGACGCGCTGCAGATCCTGGACGTCACGACGCTGGGGAATTACAGCGTGTCGTTCTCGGCCCTGCCGACGGCCGCCCGGATCGCCTTCTGGCCGACGTGGACGCGGTAAGGGGCGGAGGTAGTCGAAGACAGTCGAAGCCGGAACCGGGTATCGAGGCGCGCCTCGATACCCGGTCCTGGGTGCTCAGGAGACCTCACTCCCTGCTTCTACGCTCCCGCGAGGGCCTCATGTAGCCAGCCCTTGGCCTTGACCCAGTCGCGGCGGATAGTCCGGTCGGTGGTCCCCAACGCCAACGCCGTCTCCACTTCGGTCATCCCTCCGAAGAAGCGGCACTCCACCACGTGGCTCAGCCGGGGATTCAGCCCTTCCAGCCGGCCCAGCGCCTCGTCCAGCGCCAGCAGCGCGTCGGCCCGTTCCTCGAGCGGGATGTCCACCACGTCCAGATCCAGCCGGGCCCATCCTCCACCCCGCTTTTCCGACCGGAACTTCCGGGCATAGTCCACCAGGATCCGCCGCATGGCGCTGGCCGCGACCGCCAGGAACTGCTCCCGGTTGGCGTAGTGGGCCCGGGTCTGGTCGGCCAGCTTGACGTAGGCCTCGTGAACCAGCGCGGTGGTGCAGAGGGTGTGGCCGGGACGTTCGCCCCGGAGCTGCCGGTGGGCGATCCGGCGGAGCTCGTCATAGAGCAGCGGGAACAACGCCTTCGCGCCGGCTACGGCGTCCAGGCCGGAGGCAGGCCGGGATTCCGGGCCGGCGGTCGGTGAGTCCATGTCGGAAGATAAGTCGTGAGTCTTGAGTCGCGAGTCTCGACCCCCCGGCCCTCCCCGGACTGGTGTCCTCGGCCTGTCCGGATTCCCGGGCCCGGTCCGCGTCCTCCACTGAACGGAACACTCGACTCTTCATTGCGCCCCTGGGGCGCCCACGAGGACGCCATGACCCCGACTCGCTTTCTGGCTCTGATCACCGCCGCCCCGACCGCGAGCGGAACCTGCTGCATCGGGATCCGGGGCTTCGTCTGGACCGCGGCCGGGGGAATGCAGGTGCTGCCGCCGTT
>DASTEX010000089.1:0-5529 GCA_035709185.1 Gemmatimonadales bacterium | reverse complement strand
GTCGAGTGGAGCAGGAACCCGTGGACTTCGTCGGGGAAGACCAGGATTTCGTGCTCCACGCCCCGCCGGCGCAGCTGTTCCACCAGGGTCCCGGTCTCGGTGAAGGCCACGTTGCGGTCGTCGTCGCCGTGGATCAGCAGCACCGGCGAGCGCCAGCCGTCGAGCGAGCCCATGGGCGAGGATTGGAGCGCCAGCCGGGCGGCTTCCACCTGCTTGAGCGGGTCATAGGCCGGAATGAAGTTGCGGATCCCGTTGTTCCAGTCGTGGACCCCGTGGAAATCGACCCCGGCCGCAAAGAGGTTGGAGGCGCGCGACAGCCCCATGGCGGTGAGATAGCCGCCATAGGATCCACCCCAGAGGCCGATC
This sequence comes from Gemmatimonadales bacterium, assembly GCA_035709185.1. Taxonomy (GTDB): domain Bacteria; phylum Gemmatimonadota; class Gemmatimonadetes; order Gemmatimonadales; family GWC2-71-9; genus SZUA-320. The sequence goes on along the minus strand of DASTEX010000089.1, from coordinate 5,163 downwards.
TTCGCCGGATCGACGTCGGGGCGCGCTTTCAGATACTCGCCGGCGCCCAGCACATCGTTGAATTCGCTGCCGCCGCCGGCGCCGTAGTTGAGCGCTTCCCGGAACTCCATGCCGTAGCCGATGCCGCTCCGATAATTCACCGAGATGACGACGTAGCCGCGGCTGGCGAGGTACTGGTTCAGGGCGTACGCGTTATGGTAGTACTCGCCGTAGTTCCAGGCCGGCAGCATCTGGCGGCGGGAGCCGCCATGGAAGAACGCCAGCGCCGGACGCCGCTCTCCGGGCCGGATGCCGCGGGGAAGGAACAACTGCACCGGGATCTTCATCCCGTCAGCCGCGGTAATGGTCACCTCCTCGGGTTCGATCAGCCGGGCCGCGGGGAACTCGGCCGGCAGGGGCACGAGATCGCGCACCGGACCGCCGGCGGCGGGCAGGAGGGCCGGCCGGGCCGCACCCCGGGCGTCGGAGCGCAGCAGCGCGATCTGCCGTCCGTCCCCGCTCGGCGTCGGGGCCCACTCCACGAAGTTCCCGGTGGTGAGCGGGCGGGGATTGCCGCCGGCCGTCACCTCATACAGATCCCGCCGGCTGATGTCCGAATGGTTGGCGTTGTAGACCAGGGTCCGTCCGTCCGGCTTCAGGGCCACGAACTCGACCTCGCCCTCGCCCGGCGTGAGCAGTCGAGGCTCTCCTCCGCCGGCCGCAACGGCATACAGGTGGGTCCACCCGTCGCGCTCCCAGGGAAACACGAGGAACCCGTCGCTGGTCCAGTGGAGCTGCCGCCCGACGATCTCGCGGAACACGCTGCCCTGCCCTTTCACGGCGCGGAAGATTTCCCGCGACGCGCCCGTGGTCGCATCCGCCACCCGGATGGACCACGGTTCGCCTTCCCGCTCAGCTACGAAGAGGCGGGGCGTGAACTGCGCCGGAATCCGCAGAAAGGCGATCTGTCGCCCGTCGGGGGACCAGGCCGGCTCGGCGTCGTCGTCCACGCCGGGATCCATCCAACGGATGGTCCGGGCCCTCACGTCGTAGACCCCGACAAAGGCGTGGGAGCCGCGATTGCTGACGAAGGCAAGCCGGCTGCCATCGGGGCTGAAGCGCAGTGACCCCAGCCCGCCCCGTGCTTTCACCAGCGACCGCGGCGTGGCTCCCGAATCGAGCGCGAGACTCCAGATGGCACCCTGGGCGACATAAGCGATCTCCCGGCCTTCCGGTGTGAGCGCAAACCCGCCGCTCATCGCCAGCTTGCGGGGCGCGCCGGCTGGAAGCCGGATGACCCAGATGGCCCGCTCGGCACCGGCCGGATCGCTGGTGGGATTGGGAATCTCGCCCTGCCGGTTAGGCGCGCCGCCCCGGAGGTAGATCACGGAGGAACCGTCCGGCGTGAACTGGATACCGGTGATCTCCTGGCCGTCATCCTTGTCATAGACGGTGAGCTGCCGGGGCTGGTATCCCGGCGGCTCCGCCACCCAGATGTTCCGGACGCCGCGGTGATTGAAGACCCAGGCTATGGTGCCGGTCCGCCCGCTCGCGAGCCCGCTCGGGAAGGGCGCGGACAGCAACTGTTCCAGCGTGAACGATTCCTGGGCCCGGGCAAGCGCGGGGACGACAGCGGCGGCCGCAAGGGCCGCGAGAAATACTCGGCGCAACATGGCTGTGACTCTTGGAGGGGCTGGGGAAAGCTAGCGGCTGGGCGCGCGGTTCGCCTCCGGCTCAGGTGCGCGGTCGCATGAGCGCTGCGGCCGTGGCCTCGTCCGCCGGAAAGAACGATTCGATCGCCAGCTCGGCCAGCGTGATGTCGACCGGGGTGCCGAAGATCGTGGTGGTCGAAAGGAACGACATCACGCCGCCGTCAACCCGGATGCGGAACGGGATCGCAACGCCGGCGTACCCGCCGTCTCCCTCTGATTCGGGTCCGTTGGGCGGTCCGGCGGGATACCGCTCCAGCTCGGTCGCGAGCTCCATCAGCACGGGATCGGCCGTGGCCTCCACCTGCTGCCGGAGGCGGTGCAACAGGTGATGACGCCATTGCGCCAGGTTCACGATGCGACCGGCGAGTCCCTCGGGATGCAGGCTCAGGCGGAGCACGTTGGCCGGCGGTGCCAGCAACTGCTCGGGAACCCCGGCCAGAAACGGTCCGATCGCGGCGTTGGAGGCCGCCAGGTTCCAATGCCGGTCCACCGCAATGGCCGGGTACGGCTCGTGGGCCTGGAGAACCAGTTCGACCGCCCGGCGGCCGGCTGCGACCGCCGGATCATCCAGGGACCGCTCGGGATACTCGGGTGCAAACCCGGCGGCGAGCAGGAGCGCATTGCGGGCCCGGAGCGGGATTTCCAGCTGCTCGGCCAGGCGCAGCAGCATCTCGCGGCTGGGACGGGACCGTCCGGTCTCGAGAAAGCTGACGTGCCGAGTCGAGATGTTTGCCTGACAGGCAAGATCGAGCTGGCTCAGGCGACGGCGCTGGCGCCAGGAACGCAGCATCTCGCCCACCATGGGACTTCCGGGCATGGGTGAAGGTTAGCGGCGCCCCGCCGCGCGACAATTACCTCCCAGGTAATCGACACGCTACCTGCCGGATCACAGATTGGGCCCGCACCAACCTGGAGGCTCGATGTCGCTACGGTCGTCTTCGCTGCTGATCAAGGTCCTGCTGATCGATGCCGTCGTGAGTGGTACGACCGGACTCGCCCTGTTCATCGCCGCCGGCCCGCTGGCGGAGTTGCTCGGTCTGCCGGCCGGACTGCTCCGCTGGGCGGGTCTGGCGCTGGTCCCCTTCGCCGGGTTCCTGCTGTGGCTCGCTCGCCAGAACCCGGTTCCGAGAGGGGCCACGCTCGCAGTGGTCGGCGCCAACCTGCTCTGGACCCTGGCCAGCGTCGCCCTGCTGCTGAGCGGCCGTGTGGCTCCCACGCTGCTCGGCACGGTGTTCACGCTGGGACAGGCGGTGGCCGTTGCCGTGTTCGCAGAATTCCAGTACGTGGGGCTCCGGCGCGCCCGCGCTACAATCTAGCGCGGACGCACCGGCCATCGCGGCAGGGCGAATCGACCTCCCTGGCTCAGGGTTTCGCGCCCGAGTGGAACCCGCCGGTACCGGTCGTGTGGAGCCGCAGGCGGTACAGTCCTGACGTGGCGGTGATGTAGAGCGTGGACCGGTCGCCGTCGCCCCAGGCGAAGTTGGCGACGTGGTCCGGCAGGCCCAGGGTGCCCAGGTGGGTGCCGTCGGGGCTCAGCACGTAGATCCCTTCCGGCCCGGCGGCGTAGAGGTTTCCCCCCCGATCCACCTTGAGCCCGTCCCACGCCAGATCGCCCGGTACCGTGCGAGTGATGTCGAAGAACACGCTTCCCTTCCCCAGTGATCCGTCGGACTTCACCGGGTAGCGCATGATCACCTTCCGCGCCGGATCCCAGTTGCTCACGTACAGGTACCGCTCGTCGGGAGAAAACGCGATTCCGTTCGGCCCGGTCAGATCGCTGACCTCGAGCGACAGCCTGCCGTCGGGCGTCAGCCGGTAGACGCCGGTATACGGCACCTCGCGCCGGGGATCAGTGTGGAACCGGGGCAGTCCGAAAGGCGGGTCGGTGAACCAGAGGGTGCTGTTCGACTGGTACACCAGATCGTTGGGACTGTTGAGCCGGCGGCCTTCATACCGGTCGGCCAGGACGGTAATGAGACCGTTCCGCTCCAGCCGGCTGATCCGGTGGTTGCCGTGCTCGGCGATGACCAGCCGGCCCTCGAAGTCGAGGGTGAGCCCGTTGGAACCGGGTTGCCCGTACTCGCCGATATCGAACCCGCTGTAGCCACTCTTGGTGCGGAACACCGTGAGCTGCCCGTCGGTGGCCCAGCGATAGATCGTGTTGTCGTTGGGATCGCTGAACAGGAGCGCGCTGTCCGCGGTCCAGAGCGGGCCCTCGAGGAAGGTGAACCCGGTTGCGAGCCGCTCCAGCCGAGGGTTGGCGGGCATCACCGCATCCAGCGCCGGTGAGAGCCGGGTCACCTTGAGCTCGGCCGGCGCCAGATTCCCGATCCGGCCGGCCGGATAGAAGTCAACCGTCGCCGAGCGGATCCAGACGTAGTTCCCCGGCGGCTGCGACAGCGGTCCGTTGGCGGCGAACACCGCGAGTTCAAAGGTGTCGCCTGGTTGCACGTTGCGGCCCAGGATCACCCGGTTGGGCGCGTTCCATCCGCCGACCAGCGCACCGCCGCGCGCGCCCAGCGTCAACGGCAGCCTCCCGTTCACCCAGACTTCGGCGTAGTCGTCCACCACAATCTCGAACACCGCGGTGGAGCCGGTGGGGTCGAACTTCCCGATACTCTGGGGAACCTTCACCTTCAGCCGGAACCACCCGAACGAGAGCCGGCCGTTGGTGCGGCGGGCCTCCAGGCTGGTGGCGGGAATGACTTCCCAGCCGGAGTCGTCGAACCCCGCGACCCCGGCCTGGGGATCGATGTCCTGCGTCATGTTAGGCGGTCCCGAGGGCCGGAGGTCCGGCCCCACGGCCCGGTGGGCCACGTCGATCACCCGTGCAGCCCGGAACTTCCACTGCGCCTGTACCAGCCGGGCGCCTTCCTCGGTGCGCAGGTCCACCACGGCGGCGGGCCGGCGGGCCGGGACGTCGCCCGTGACCTGCGCCAATGCCGGCGCTGCCTGGGACAGAACCAGAACGGCCAGAAGGGTCCGCATCGGTGCCTCAGCGGACCTTGACCACGTAGTACGTAAGCGGGCCCTTCACCGCCTTGAACCAGTGCGCGGTTCCGGCCGGTACCACCACCACGTCGCCCGGCTTGAGCTCGCGGGTCTCGCCGCCCATCACGGTAGCACCCCGGATCTCGCCCGGACCAGTCGCCTTGCCATCAGTCAGGGTCCCGCCGGTTACGAAGGTGGCGGTTCCGGAGAGGACGTGGATGATGTCGGTGTCCTGCTCGTGGATTTCCACCTGGCCGGGGGCTTCGCGCCGGCTGGCATGCACCATGTAGTTCCGGCCGTTCGAGCCGTCCACCAGAACGTCGCCCTTGGCGAAGGCGGCGGTCACCTGCTTCGACTCGAAATAGCTGACGGGAGCCATGGCACTCCGGGTCTCGCCCAGTGCCCTGGCGCCGGCGAGCGCGATCTCCTCGTCCTGGGCCGCGCTGGCGGCTCCGCTCACGCCGATAGCACCGACGATCTG
>DASTEX010000088.1:0-3061 GCA_035709185.1 Gemmatimonadales bacterium | reverse complement strand
GTTGGTGGTCATGCCACGTCCTGGCGGTCGGGCGGGCAGGCGGGCGGGCGGGCGGGGGCGCTCCCTGACCGCCAATGATCAGCGGCCAGCGGCGTCGCCTGCTGCGGCCCAATGACCCGACGGCCGCTGCGCCGTTCGATGGCGACCCACCGCCCTCGGGGCCAGTGACCCATCCGAACGAAGAGGGGCCGGCCCCGGATGGCGGCGCCGGCCAGGATGGTCTGGAACGGGATCTGGTTGCGCATGCGTGACTGAATGACCGGCTCGCCCGCCCGGTTCCATCCTCCTCAGTCGAAGGCGGTCGAAGACGGTGAATGGAGGAGGTGATATCTTCGACTGTCTTCGACCATCTTCGACCATCTTCGACCATCTTCGACCGGATGCTCCCATGGATCAGATCCGCCGCGAACTTCGCCTCCTGAAGGCCTACGCCGGCATCGTGACCCTTGCGCTGGCGGCACTTTCCCTGGCCGCGTTCCAGCAGTCGGCTCAGAAGGCCCGCTTCACCGAGATCGACGTGGAGCGGATCAACATCGTGGAACCCGACGGCAAGCTCCGGATGGTGATCTCCAACCGGCCCCGGTCGATCGGACCGATCTACAAGGGCAAGCCGTTCGGATATCCGGGCGGCGGCCGGCCCGGCATCATCTTCTTCAACGATGAAGGCACCGAGAACGGCGGGCTGACCTTCACCGGCCAGCAGCGGGAAGACGGGAGCTATACCTCATCCACCGGCATGTCGTTCGATCAGTTCAACCAGGACGAGGTGCTGACGCTGCGCTACAGCGACAACAACGGCCGGAAGTCCACCGGGATCACCATCGCCGATCGGGCGCCGGTAGACATATACGACATGATCCAGGAGCGGGACTCGATCAACCGGCTGCCCGACGGGCCCGAGAAGACCGCGGCCCTCCAGCGCTGGGCTGCGCCGCGCGATGGAGTGCCCCTGCGGGCGGCCCGGGCCTACCTGGGCCGCGACGTAAACCGGGCATCGCTGCTCATCCTGGCCGATCCGATGGGGCGGCCGCGGATCCAGCTCAAGGTGGATTCGACCGGAGCGGCGAGTATCGAGATCCTGGACGAGAAGGGCGCCGTGACAGCGAAGTTCCCTGCCAACTAGGGTCGACGACAGGAGAATTCCATGACACCCGCTCTGCTGCTGTCGCTGCTGGTCATCGCCCCGGTCCAGGACCAGGACCGGGACCGGTCCCGCGAAGCCATGCTCGCCCGCGCCCGCGCGCTGGAGCTCGATACCGAGTACTTCCCTCCTCCGGGAGACCCGCTGGAGCACCACGCCTCCGGATTCGCGAAGGTGATGTGCTCGGCGGTGTTCATCACCGGGCTCGATCCGGGGTTCGCCGCCGAGAACGTGGGGTATTTCACCGCCCCATACGAGATCCGTTCCCGCCTCGGCCAGCCGATGGTCGACCGGCAGGCCCGGGCGGTGCACGTTACCCTCCCGAACAATGTCGTCCGGACCGCGAAGCGCTTCGCAGACCAGGGTTGCGTGACGTTGCCGGTGGGGCAGGACTCGGTGTCTTTCCAGCCGGTGGACGTGCCGCGCCGGGTGCCGGACACCGCGGCCGTGTGGCCCGCGGGCGACCGGCTGTCCAGCGACCCGCTCCCGCCCGGGATCGACCGCGCGCTGCTCGACAGCGCGGTCGCGGCGGCCTTCGCCCCAGCCGAAGGATTGACCGCGGCATTCGTGGTCACCTGGCGCGGCCGGCTCATCGCTGAACGCTATGGCGACGGCATCCGCTTCGACACGCCGCTGGAGAGCTGGTCCATGGGCAAGAGCCTCTCGGCCACGCTGCTGGGCCTGCTCATTCAGCAGGGCGTCTATCAGCTGGACCAGCCCGCCCCCATCCCGCAGTGGCAGACGCCGGATGATCCCAGGCAGAAGATCCGGATCAGAGATCTGCTCAACATGTCGAGCGGGCTCCGGATCCGGGCGCCGCAGGACCCGGACTACGACCGGTCAGGTCCCTACCCGGATCACCTCTATCTCTACACCGGAACCGTCAACTCTTTCGAGTACGCCGCCACCCGGCCGCTCCAGTGGCCGCCGGGAACGGTGGGCCGGTACCGCAATACCGATCCGGTGCTGGTCAACTATCTGGTGCGCCTCGCGGTGGAGGGCCGGGGCGAGGACTACCACTCGTTCCCCCAGCGAGCGCTCTTCGACCGGCTGGGCATCCGGACCATGGTGATGGAGACCGATCCCTTCGGGAACTTCCTCACCCAGGGCTACGAGCTGGCCTCGGGCCGCGACTGGGCCCGGTTAGGCAACCTCTATCTGCAGGATGGTGTCTGGAACGGCGAGCGAATCCTGCCCGAGGGGTACGCCCGGTTCGTGAGCACTCTTGCGCCGGCCTGGAAAGAGGACGGCCGTCCGGTCTACGGCGGATTCTTCTGGATCAACGGTGACAGCTCCATGCCCGTCCCGCGCGAGGCGTACTACATGGCGGGTGCCGGGGGCCAGACCACGCTGATCATTCCGTCCCATGGCCTGGTAGTGGTCCGGCTGGGACACTACAAGGGAGCGGCGAAGGGGGAGGAGGCGTTTGGGAGAGCGTTGGAGCTGCTGCTGCAGGCCATACCCCGGATCGAAGACGGTCGACGGTAGTCAAAGACGGACCGTAACGGGCCGGTCGCCCCCGGCGCTGTGAGTTTCGCCCCATGCCAATGACCTCTCGGTTCTTTCGAACGACGCTTGTGGCCATACTGGGAAGTGTCGCCTGCGCCGGCAGCGGCTCTTCCGACCGGACCACCGCGCCCCCTTCCTCCCTGGTCGATACCCGGATGGTGGACGACGAGGCGCGCGCCACTCTGGCCATTCTCGAGGCCCGTGCCTCCGGCGGCAACATCGGCCAGGGCGCGTGGCAGCGGCTCTGGAGCAGCGAAGGCTACCGCCGTCTCAAGCGGCGCGAGGCGGCCATGGGTCGCGCGTTCAGCGATTCGGTTTTCCAGGCCTTCCTGCTGTCGGACACTCTGGGCGCCCGGCGGACCCGGCTGGCCGCAACGCTCGCAGCCTGGCAGCGGGCCGACGTGACCGGGG
>DASTEX010000087.1:0-7280 GCA_035709185.1 Gemmatimonadales bacterium | reverse complement strand
CCGGCGGTTGCTCACCAGGCGGGAGAGCATGCCGGAGTCTCAGCTCGAGGTCAGGCCCGGACCCACCGGACGTCGAGGCCCTCGGCGCTCCCGAGAGCGCGGCGGAGCAGCGCGGTCAGCGTGGCAGGGGCACCATCCTCCTCGAGCATGTCGATGGTTGCGGCGTCGATATAATAGTCCCGGTCCTCCAGTGATTCTTCCTCGAGCTGATCGACCAGAAACTCGAAGTCCTTGTCGTCCACTGAGCCGATGATGCTGTCGGTGGCCTTGTCGCGCAGCTGGATCACGGTTCACCTCGCGGTGCTGGGCCGCTGGGAGAAGCATTGAGTACGGGGCTGAGAATCATACGGCAGCAGTCATGGCCGTGGCCAGAGTCCCCGTCTCCGGATTATCCCTCGAGCGGACGCGCGGGCGTTGCCCGCGCCGCGGCTGCCTGAAGCGGGCGGCGGAGCGGTTCAGCGGCTTTCGATCCAATCGGAGGAAGCCTCAGTTCATCTATCGGGCGAGCTCCACCCGGCCATTCGCCAACCAGACCTCTACCGGACGGCCGTCGAGCGTGGCGGGCCGCCAGCGCCTCGCGAGCACGGGCTCCAACGCCAGGCGATCCACGTCAGCCCGGCCGCTGCCCGGCTGCAGCCGCGCATCGAGAACCTGCCCGTCGATGCCAATCCGCTGCCGGACGACTGCGTTCCAGCGGTGTGCCGGTCCCTTGCCGGAGCCCTCGCTGACCTTGTAAGCCGTCTGTGCTGCCCCCGCCGAATCCATCGGGACGGGAGGGCAAAGAACCGATCGCTGGACGTGTATGCGGTTCGGGGTGCCCAGGCGCAGGTGGATGCGGAGAGTGGTTCCTGGAGGAGCGGCCCCTGGCCGGAGCGCAGTCTGGACCAGAGCTGCAAGCCGTGCCAGCCCATCCGGAGTGACACCGGAGTCTATCACCCATGCCTCCGGCGGGCCCGATGGCCGCGGAAAGGCCACCCCTATTTGCAGCTCCCCAGATACGGTGCCGGATGCCAGCGCGATCTGACCGGCGAGGGCGGTGGAGTCGATCAGCTCCGCCGCTGCCGGCAGGCGTTTCGGCCGGTCCAGCGGCTGGCACTCCGGGCCGTTCTGGACCAGATCGGCGTCGTCTGCCCCGACCAACCGCACGATCAGCACGAGAAGTCGCAACGGTTCCATCTACGCTCCTCCTTCCAACCGGTTCACTCCTCCCGCAGCGTCACGTTGGGATCCAGGCCGGCCGCCCGCCGCGCGACCCAGCACGCCAGGCCGGCGATCCCAAAGAAGAGCACGATCATGGCCCCGAAGGTGATGGATCGGTCGCCTTCACGCCCACCAGCATCGTCCCCATGACCCGCGTCAACGCCAGCCCGGCGAGCACGCCAGTGGGCCGGCGCGGACCCAGCGGACGTCGATGCCCTCGGTGCTCCCGAGAGCGCGGCGGAGCAGCGCGGTCAGAGTGGCAGGGGCACTATCCTGCTCGAGCATGTCGATGGTTGCGGCGTCGATGTAGTAGTCCTGGTCCTCCAGTGATTCTTCCTCGAGCTGATCGACCAGAAAGTCGAAGTCCTTGTCGTCCACTGAGCCGATGAGGTTGTCGGTGGCCTTGTCGCGCAGCTGATCACGGTTCACCTCACGGTGCTGGGCCGCTGGGGGAGAGGCATCTGAGTACGGCCTGATAATCATACGGCAGCACCCATGGCCGTGGCCAGAGTTGGTCTACCCTTCTCCGGATCAGCCCTCGAGCGGACCCGCCTCGCACTCCGACGATCTCCTTGGCCTTGGTGCACTGCCCGTCCGGCACCTTCAACTTGCCGCCGCTCTGGCGCACCCGGAATCCCGCCTCGCTGCCAGTCGCATGGGCCAGGGATCGGCCCCGGAGCCCTTCACCCATTCGGCGATCGACCCACCCGCGACAGGCGCACCCAAAGCACTATTTTTCCCCCACATGTGATCTCGGCGAGCTTCACGCTGTCGGACCGTCGGCCGCTACCGGAGGTCTGCGATGCGAATTGTGTGGGCAACGCTGACGGTTCTCGCCGTCCTCGTTGCGTTGTATGGTCTGATGGCCCTGGTGCTGCCGGGCTTTGGCCCTCCGTTTCTGGCGGAGCGCCGGGCCGAAACCCCCTGGGCGGTGTACGCCCACCTCGGCGGGGGGCTGTGGGCGCTCGTGGCCGGCCCCTGGCAGTTCAACCGGCGGTGGCGAGAGGCAGCCCAGCGCTTCCACCGCTGGCTGGGTCGTTCCTACGTGCTGGGAGTAATCGTCGGAGCGGTGGGCGCGCTCGCGCTGGCGCCGCGGGCTCAGACCGGCGGCGTTGCCAGCACCGGATTCGGGTTGCTCGGTGGGCTGTGGCTGGCCTTTACCGTGCTTGCGTTCCTTCGCATTCGCCGAGGGGACCAGGCGGCCCACCGGCGCTGGATGCTTCGCAGCTTTGCCTTGACGCTCGCAGCAGTCACGCTGCGGATCTACCTCCCGTTGTCGGCCGCCATGGGTTGGTCGTTTGATGCGGCCTATCCCGTCATTGCCTGGCTCTGCTGGGTGCCGAACCTCCTGCTGTCCGAGCTGTACCTCCTGCGCGGACCCCGGGCCGTATCAACCGCGGCGATCTGACCTCTCAACCGGCGCGGGGTGCGCTATCGGTCTCTCCAGCCGGCGGCGCCGGTGGCATCGAGTGCGCGACAGCATCCGGGCTTGCGATGAGGACCACCTCATCGGAAGTCCGCCACCAGCATCAGGTCACTGGTGGAGGCATCCAGGCGGGGAAAGAGAATGGTGCGGCCGTCTGAAGAAACGGTCAGCGGCAGGTCCACCGAACCGAGGTTGCTCGCCACCGTCGTGCTCTTGCCCGTCGCGAAGTCGAAGTAACGGAGCCGGGTCTCACCCGTCGGCTGGTCGACATAGTGGGTGCCGACCTGACCCGAAAGCTGGTCGATATAGTAGATGCCTTCCGTGAGCACCGCGAAGTTGGCCAGCAGGACTCCGTCCAGCACTTTCACCGGTGTCCCGCCGGAGCGAGGCACTCGCCACAGCGTGCTCGGTCGGTCGATGGCCTCTACGTAGTATATGGACTCGCCGTCGCGCGACTCCTGCGGCGCGTAGCCGGCGCCTTTCGTCAGCTGAACCGCGCTGCCGCCGGCCGCCGGGATTTTCCAGACCGACTGATATTGCTCTCCCGTTCTGGCCGAGCTGAAGTACACCCACCTCCCGTCCCGGGAGAAACTCGGCATTGCATCGGGGGCCGGGTGAGAGGTGAGATTGCGAGGTTTGCCACCGGCGGCGGGCACCAGGTACACCTCCCACTGGCCGTCGACATTGGAATGGAACACGATCTGCTGGCCATCGGGTGACCAGTGAGGGTAGCCCGCCGCGACGGCGCCCATGGACGTGAGTTGGACCGCGTTGGAGCCGTCAGGATCAGCCTGCCAGATCTCCCAGTTCCCCGAGCGATCGGAAGTGAACGCGACGCGACGACCCTCGGGAGAAAACTGCGGCATGTCGTCGAGTCTGGTCGACGAGATTGCGACGGCCGGCGGCGTGGCTGCCGGCGCGCCGGGAGCGGAGGTCTCCACCCGCCAGATATTGGCGTCCAGGAAATTGCGAACATAGACCAGACGAGGCGAGCGTCCGGGTTGCGGGCGCGACACGGCCGGCATCAGCCCATAGTCTCCTACGAATGGCAACCGCGCCGGGGTGTTGGTCCCGGGCACCGGGAGTCTCCAGAGGCCGCTCCGGGCGGAAAAGACAATCTCCCTGCTGTTGGGCATCCAGGCCGGGTGTTGTGCATCCAGCGAGGCAACCGTGAGGCGCTCCGGCTCGCCGGCGGCTGTTATCCCCTTGGCCAGGGAAAGCCGGTAGAGCTCGCCGACGTAGAGCCCGGCCATTCGGCGAAATACCAGCCACCTGCCATCGGGAGAAACGGCCGGGTGGCTGTCGCCTCCGGCCGGCGGCTGGGGACGGGTTAACTGCCTTCTCTCCCCCGTCTCGAGCCCAATCGCGAACAGCGCGTCGGGCAGACCTTTGCCCGGGGAGTCTGTGACCACCAGGCAGCTGTTATCGGGACACCAGGCAAGGTACGGGGGAGTGATGTCGAGGCCACTGAGGAGATGAATCTCGGCCAGCTTGCGCTCCGGCCCACCCAGCGGCGCGATCAACCGCACTTCGCTCCGGTTAGGTTCCGAGTGACTGCGCAGGAAGGCAATCCAGCGACCGTCAGGCGACCAGACCGGGTTGAAGTCATTGGCGGAGTCACTGGTCAGACGAAGCGGCTGAGTCGAGCCGATCTGGTGCACGTAGAGGTCGGGATTGTCCTGCCGGGGCCCGTTCCAGGTGAACGCAACCCGCTCCCCGTCGGGGGAGAACGACGGATAGCGCTGTACCCCCCTTAGCGTGGTGAGTGGCACCGCCTCGAGCGGTACCGCACTCCTCGGGGAGCGCCACGCCCACACGGCGAAGAATGCCCCGGCCAGCACCACGGGAAGCAGCACGGCCCCGACCAGCCGGCGGCGTTGCCGGACCTGACGAAGGCGGGTTCCCGAGGTCAGCTCCTCCCTGATGTCCTCCACTGCAACCTTCAGATCTGCCATCGACTGGTACCGCCGAGCCGGATCCTTCCGCAGACAGCGCAGGATGACACTGGAAAGCCCGGGGTGAATCGAGTCCGGCAACGGCCGGGGTTCCCGGACCAGGACCGCGGCTACGGTCTCCATGGGGGAGTCGCCCTGAAATGCCGGTTGTCCGGTCACCATCTCGTAGAGCATGGCCCCGAACGAGAAGATGTCGCTTCGGGCGTCGACTGTCCGGCCGGCCGCCTGCTCCGGCGACATGTACTGCGCGGTGCCGAGCACCACCCCGGATTCGGTAAGCGCAACCGGCGGCGTGGCCGGGGTGGTCGCGGTCTCGGTCAGCTTGGCGAGGCCGAAGTCCAGAACTTTCACATATCCGTCACGCCGGAGCATGATGTTCTCCGGCTTGATGTCGCGATGGATGATTCCGGCCTCGTGAGCCGCGGCCAGGGCCGATGCCACTTGCACCGCTGCGTCCAGCGCCTGGGCGAATGCCAGTGTCCCCGTCCGGTGGAGCACCGTGCGCAGACTCTCACCGTCGATGAACTCGGTGACGATAAAGTGATGGCCGTCTTCTTCGCCGACCTCGTGGATGGTGAGAATATTGGGATGATTGAGAGCGGACGCGGCCCTGGCTTCCTGCTGGAACCGCCGGAGGCGGTCCTCGTCCTGCGTGTGTTCGGGCGGAAGGAGTTTCAGCGCCACCCGTCGGCCCAGGCGGACATCTTCCGCCAGGTACACGACGCCCATGCCACCGGCACCCAGCTCCTGAATGATCCGGTAATGCGAGAGAACCCGGTTGATCATGGACTGTCCGATGCGCGGAATGGTACCCCAGCGCGCATTTCACCCCACCCACGAAGCGAGGCCGTCACGTTCCAGCGTCCTAATGATATTCCGCGGTAGCCTGAGCAGTCAGGGCTGGGCTGGTAGAGTGTGCGCCGCCTCCGGGTACCGAACGGCGATCCTGCTGCGCCCGTCGGCGCACGTGGTCCCGGGGCCCTCCCGCATCATCGCATGACCCGGTCCAGGGAGTCGGCCAGTCGGGTTACGCGCTTGCGAATGGAGTCCCGTGCTACCCGGTAGTTCACGCTGACTGCCGGCAGGCCATCCCAGCCCGCGGTGGGGACTCGTCCGCCGACAATAGCCGCCACGCTTGGCAGATCGAAGGAGATCACGGCGATAGCTGTGGTCAGATCGGCCTGGGTAAATCGGGCAGGCGAGAATGGACCCAGGGTCAGCCCGTCATGGCGAAGCCCGTCCCGCACCAGGGCGGGGACGCTCGCGTCAGGCGCAGTGCCCCGGGAAATCGCCCGAATGGGCAGATGTCGCTCCCGGGCGAGCTGTCGGAAGTACGCCAGGGCGACGACGCTCTTCACCGTACCATGCTCGCAGACAAAGACGACCGTCTGCGAATCGGCCGCGGCTCTGAGCGGCGCCTGCGCGCGCAAAGGCCCCCAGCCGGACAGGACGAACAACGCGGCAGCCGGAAGGAATCTCATGCGCGAAGAATGTATCCCCTTGTCCCGGTCTCGGAGAGGGGTGTCAGCGCTGACGCATTCGACTGAGTTCGAGGTTGACGAAGCGGCGGTCGGCTCAGCCCAGGAGGCCAAGCTGCTGCGCCACGCTCAATCGATCCACCACCTGCCGGTGGCCGGTGATCCGGTCCTGTGAGAAGAAGTAGACCGTCATCCCCTGGACCCGGATGGGGCGACCCGTCGCGGGGCGGCCGGCCATCGGGCCGGTCTGGGTGCCGACCATGGTCCAGCAGATTGCGACCCGATCCCCTTCGCTCACCGCTTCACCCAGCTCGAATCGCAGGTCCGGGAAGGGAGTGCGGGAGACGATGAGCCGCTCCTTGAAGGCCTCGCGGTTGAGGGTCTGCCCATTCCAGGGATCTCCCGGGTCGCTGTGGATGGTGTAAGTCTCGGCCAGAAAGTCGTCGACCCGGGCCACGTTGCCGGTGTTCCACACCTGCTCCATGAACCGTCGAAGCAGGGCGAGGTTGTCAGCCATGGAATCTCCTGTCGCTGTCGCAGGAACCGCGGTCCAGCTCAGCAATCAATGCCTGAACCTCCCGAAAGTTCCCGGATTATTCCTCGTCAGCAGCCGCTTCCCCACCATCGGCGACGTTGCCGCGTCCTCCGGCAGCATGTATCGTGCGGCCTACGGCTGACGTCCCGCCGAGGAGGTGCCCGATGAATCGGTACTTGGTGTCGTCTTCTCTGCTGGTTTCGTTGCTGCTCTCTGGCTGGAACAGGCCGCCTCCCGCATAAGGCTGCTGTCAGGCGGCCTCGCGAAAGTGTTGCAAGGCCCAACCAACCAGAGTTGCCGCCAGGAATGGATAGGCGAAGAAGGGCAGGGGCCGGGACAGCGCCGTCAGCGGACGCGCCATGAAGATCTGCAGTGCCACGACCCCGAGCAACACTGCTCCGACGACAGCCACCGCTCTGACCCAGGACGGCATGACCTTCGGCGCGCTGACCAGAATCAGGGAGGCAGCCCACAGGCCGGCCCCGGCCCCGAACCCGGGCGCACCGGCCGCCAGATCCATGCCGCTGGCGGCCAGAATCAGGGTCTCGCCCGCGACGAAGACCAGGAAACCCGCGGCCACTCCGTCGTTCCCTCGCCGGAAGTGGTGCAGCGCCAGCAGAGCGGTTCCGACGATGAGCGCGATTCCGTCTATGCCCCACAGCAGGCTCCGCAGCGATGCTGATGGC
>DASTEX010000086.1:0-7637 GCA_035709185.1 Gemmatimonadales bacterium | reverse complement strand
GGTGCTGGCGCCCAGCGAAGTGGACGACCTGATCGGCACGCTCCGCTCCTTTGCCGCCGAGGGCGGGTCGGTGGTGCTCATCACCCACAAGCTGGATGAAGCCGTGCGGGCCGCCGATTTCGTGACGGTGCTCCGGCAGGGCCGGGTCACGCTTTCCGCGGGCATCACCGGTCAGACCGAGGAGGGTCTGGCTCACGCCATGATCGGGGAGGACCTGGGGCCCGGAGCCATGCTTCCGGAGGCTGGCCCGGTTCGCGGTACCCGGGGCGGGTCCGGGTTCGCACTGGTCATGGAGAACGCGACGGTTGCCGCCGTCGACGGCCGGGGACCTGGGCTGCAGGGGGCGTCGCTCTCGGTGTCTCCGGGCGAGCTGGTTGGCGTGGCGGCGATCGAGGGCAACGGCCAGCGCGAGCTCATGCTCGTGATCGCCGGGGCCCTGTCTCCGGCCAGCGGGCGGGTGGAAACGGCCCAACCGGTTGCACTGGTTCCCGAGGATCGCACGACCGAAGGTCTCATTCCGGAGCTGTCGCTGAGCGAGAACGTTCAGCTGGCGGCACCGGGCCGAGAGGGCAGGTGGATCGACTGGCCCGGCGTTCGCCGCCGCACGGCCGATCTGCTGATCCGGTTCGATGTGCGGGCGCCATCGCCCGACGTGCCGGCGGCCGTCCTGAGCGGCGGCAATCAACAGAAGCTGATCCTGGGGCGGGCGCTGGAACAGCAACCGCGAGTCCTGGTGGCCGAGAACCCCACCCGCGGGCTCGACATTCGCGCGACCGTTGAAATCCACCGCCGGCTGCGCGAGGCGGCCGCGGCCGGGGTGGCGGTCATCCTGTATTCGAGTGACCTGGATGAAGTGCTGGACCTGGCGCAACGGGTGGTGGTGTTAGCGAACGGCCGGCTGAGCGAGATGAGAATGCCGGTTGATCGAAACCTTGTCGGGAGAGCCATGCTGGCCGTGAGTCCCTTGCCGCCACTGAAAGCCGATAGCTGAAAGCTGATAGCCTCATCATGAACTGGCGCCAATCGGTGCTCCGCTTCCTGCTGGCTGCCGCGAGCGGCCTGGTGCTGCTCGCGCTGGTGCTTGCCGTGCTGGGGTTCGATCCGGTCGTGGCCTTCCGGGCGCTCTGGAATGGGTCGTTCGGATCGTGGTACGCGCTCACCTCCGCCACGCTGGTCCGGGCGACTCCGCTCATCCTCCTGGGGCTCGGTTTCTCACTCGCCTTCCGGGGCGGGGCGCTGAACATCGGCATGGAAGGGCAGTTCCTCGCCGGCGCCGTAGCGGCCACCTGGATCGGTCTCAAGGTGGCTCTGCTCCCCGGTCTCATCGCCGTTCCCCTGGTGTGGTTCGCCGCGCTGATCGGCGGGGCGCTCTGGGTGGTCATTCCCGTGGTGCTCAAGCACCGGTTCGGCGTGCTCGACGTGATCAGCACCCTCCTGCTCAACTTCGTGGCCGAAGCCATGGTGAGCTGGATGGTGCTGGGCCCGCTCCAGGAATCCAAACGGATCTATCCCCAGAGCGATCTGATCGCGAGCTCGGCCCGGCTGCCCCAGCTTCCCGGCGCGCGGCTTCACCTCGGGTTCCTGCTGGCCATCGCCCTGGCCGCGATGTTCTACGTGCTCTTCTCGAAGAGCACGTGGGGGTTCCATCTGAAGGCGGTCGGACTGGGTCCCCGGGCCGCGTGGATCTCGGGACGGATCCGGAGCGGCAGACTGCTCGCGCTCGCGTTGCTTGCCTCGGGCGCCATCGCCGGGCTCGCGGGAGGGATCGAGATCAGTGGGGTGACCTGGGCCCTGTTCCAGAATCTGTCTCCGGGATACGGCTTCACGGCGATCGCAGTGGCGTTGCTGGCCCGGGGAAATCCGGCCGGAGTCCTGGTAACCGGTTTGCTGTTCGGGGCGTTGGAAGCCGGAGCCGGCGCCATGCAGCGTGAGGCCGGGATTCCCGCGGTAGCCGTGGCGGTGGTCCAGGCCGTGATCATTGTGGTGGTGCTGATCGCCGATGGGCTGGCTCGCCGATCCCGCACGGTCCTTCCCGAACCGGAACCGGCCGTCGCCTGATGGACGAAGCTCTGCTGGCCGGCTTTCTGGCCTCGGCGGTGCGAGTCTCCACGCCGCTTCTGCTCGCCGCGACCGGCGAAACCCTGGCCGAACGCTCGGGCGTGATCAACCTGGGGATCGAAGGATCGATGCTGGCCGGTGCGTTGGGTGCCGCTATCGGCTCCGCCGCCGGCGGGGTGTGGCTGGGCACGGCGGGGGCCATTCTGGCCGGCCTGGTGATGGCCGGCATCTTCGCCGCCATCGCGATCGGGGCCCGGGCCGATCAGATCATCACCGGGACCGCGGTCACGCTGGCAAGCTTCGGCCTGACCGGGATCCTCTACCGGCGGGCCTTCGGTGTGGGCGGTCCGGGTCTCAGCCTTCCCACCTTCGACGTGGTGCGGATTCCGCTGCTCGAGCGGATTCCGGTGCTGGGAGAGGCGTTCTTTTCCCAGCCGGCGCTGACGTACGTCGCCTGGATGCTGGTGCCCGTGGCCTGGTGGCTCTTGTTTCGCACCCCGTGGGGGCTGGCGCTTCGGGCGGTGGGGGAATCACCGGAGGCGGCCCGGGCCGCAGGCGTGAGAGTCCGGGGACTTCGTACGGTTGCCACTCTGGCCGGCGGTGCCCTGGCCGGCCTGGCTGGAGGGGCGCTGGTGCTGGCTCAGGTCGGGACCTTCGCCGAGAAGATGACCGCCGGCCGGGGGTTCATTGCGATCGCAATCGTGGTGCTGGGCCGGTGGCACCCGGTGTGGGTATTGGGAGCGGCCCTGCTGTTCGGTGCGGCCACTGCGCTCCAGTTCCTGTTTCAGGCCATGGGACTCTCGGTACCGTATCAGCTGTTTCTGATGCTGCCCTACGCGATGGCGCTGGTGGCGCTGACCGGAGGTCTCGGCCGAGCCCGGGCACCGGCGGGACTGGGGCGGCCGTTGGGCGCTGAAGCGACTTGATGGCCGTCGATGAAGGGCCGCAATAGATTCTGATCTCATGCCTCACACGATCGACCTCGCCGGCGATCCCGGGTTCATTCACGTCGTGTTCCATGGCTCAATGGATCTGCCGGCGCTGGAGCTCGCGATGTCCGATGTGATCGCCGCGTGTGCGGCTCACCCGGGCCGCCCGATCCTGGGTGACACCCGCGCGGCAGAGTTCGCGATCTCTCCCACCGAGGTCTACCACATCGCCTCCGATCTTGCGACCACGGAAGTCGGGCGGGTGAGACTAGCGATCGTGGACCGGGTGCGGACCGCGTTCGATCCGCCGGCGTTCTTCCAGGAGATCGGAGTACACCGGGGCATGCCGGTGGAGCGCTTCGCCGAGCCCGAGGCGGCGATTCGCTGGCTCTCGGGGCGCGAGGCCCCCGCGTGACGGCAACTCCGGGCTACAGCGGCAAGCCACTGGTCAGCAAGCTCGGGATCAAACCGGGGCAGCGGGTGAGCATCGTCGGGGCGCCGGCCGGGTTCCGGCTCGCGGGCCTGCCCGAGGGTGTGGCCCTGACCGGCGCGCGTTCCGCCGAGCTCGATCTCATTCTCCTGTTCGTCCCCGATCGCGCCCTGCTCCGCAAGGAATTCCTGAAACAGGCGAAGCGGCTGAAGCAGGCGGGCCAGCTCTGGGTAGCCTGGCCCAAGAAGGCGTCCAAGGTGCCTTCGGACTTGACCGAAGACGGGGTACGCGAGGTCTGTCTCCCGACCGGTTTTGTCGATGTCAAAGTGTGCGCGATCGACGATACCTGGTCGGGACTCAAACTGGTCCGCCGCCGGTCCCAGCGATCCCGAACGTGAAAGCCTGATGCGCTGGTGGCGAGAGGCCGGTCCGGTCGAGCGCCGGGCGCTCGTGGCCGGCACCGCCGGCTGGATGCTCGACGGCATGGACGTGATGCTCTATGCCTTTGCCCTCGGAGCCATCCAGCAGGAATTCGGGCTCACGGGAGGACAGGCGGGAGCACTGGCCTCGGTGACCCTGCTGGCCTCCTCCATCGGCGGAATCGGGGTCGGCATCCTGGCCGACCGTTACGGCCGCGCCCGGATGCTCCGCTGGGCCGTGGTGGCCTACTCGGTCTTCACCGCACTTACCGCGACGGCCACCAGCGTCGGGCAGCTGGTACTGTGGCGCACGCTGCTGGGACTGGGGATGGGCGGTGAATGGTCGGCCGGGTCGGTGCTGGTGGCGGAGACCTGGCGGGCCCGGGACCGGGGGAAGGCGATCGGGGTCATGCAGTCAGGCTGGGCGGTCGGCTACATCCTCGCCGCGGCTCTCGCCGCTCTGATCATCCCCCGCTTTGGCTGGCGTCCGCTCTTTCTGTTCGGGCTGTTGCCGGCGGCGCTTGCCTTCTGGATCCGGCGCAACGTTCCGGAACCGGAGCGGTGGCAGCCGGCCCCATCGGGTGCGGGATGGAGCAGCGCCCTCCGGACCATGCTGCGTCCGCCCTACCTGGCCCGGACCGTGATCGCCACCAGCATCGCGACATTCCTGCTCTTCGCGTACTGGGGCCTGTTCACCTGGGTCCCGCGCTTCCTCGCCGCTCCGGTCGAAGCCGGGGGCGCGGGCATGGGCGTGGTCCGCTCCAGCGGTTGGGTAATTCCGATGCAGCTCGGGGCGCTGGCGGGGTATCTCTCGTTCGGGTTCCTGGCCGACCGGTTCGGCCGGCGGCCGGTTTTCCTGACGTTCGTGCTGGCGTCGGCCGTGATCGTGCCGCTTTACGGAGGCGCCGCCCGCGACCCGACCGTCCTGCTCCTGCTGGGACCACTGGTGGGATTCTTCGGTCACGGGTACTTCAGTGTCTTCGGCGCCATGCTGGCGGAGCTGTACCCCACATCCATTCGGGGAACGGCCCAGGGGACCTGCTACAACGCCGGGCGGGCGGTATCGGCCCTGGCGCCCTACTCGATCGGAGCACTGGCCGACGCCCGCGGCCTCGGATCGGCGCTGGGGTTTACTGCCCTGTTCTACCTGGCGGCGGGGGCACTGATCTGGAAACTCCCGGAAACGCGGGGGCGGGAACTCGACGATAGCTAGTGATCTCGCGATCCGGCGATCGGGTGATTACGCAGGCGCAGCTAGGAGTGCTGCGCCCTCGCAAGCTGCCGCCGACGTAATCGCCAGATCACTGGATTGCGAGATCGCTAGATTGGGAGACCGACTCCAGGTAACCGTATGACCTTCCCGTTGGGCCCTCTCGAGCGGCTGGACCAGCGCCAGCACGCGTTGCTGACGATCGCCGCGCTGGTCGTGATCGCCTACGGAATCCGCGCCGCCGCCTCGCTGCTCCAGAGTCTGCTGCTGGCCCTGCTGCTCACCGTGGCGGTGCTGCCGGCGTTCGAGACCCTGCGCCGGCGGGGGGTCTCCAAGGGCATCGCCACGGCGCTCACTTCGGTGCTGCTGGTTCTGATTGCGGTGGCGCTGCTGGGCTTCCTGGCAGTGAGTGGCACTCAGCTGGTGCAGGTGCTGCCCACGTACCAGGAAAAAGTGGAGGCCCTGCGCCAGACGCTCATCGCCACCCTGAGCGCGCGAGGCATCGATCCCGACCAGGTACTCTCGCTCGACCTGATCAGCCCCACCCGCGTGCTCGGTATGGCCGCAGGCGTGCTGTCCGGCGCCGGCAAGGTCCTCAGCCAGGCGCTGCTGCTGATCCTGATCGTCGCGTTCATCCTGGTGGAGACCGGATCGCGGGGAGAAGCGATCCAGCCGGGCGGCCGGCTCTATCTCATTACCCGGGACGTGCGCCAATACCTGCTGATCACGGCGGCCACCGGTTTCGGATTCGCCGTCGTCTGCTACATCCTGATGTTGTCGGTGGGGACCGACCTGGCGCTGGTGTGGGCGGTATTCGCCTTCGTAATGAACTTCGTGCCCAGCGTGGGGATCATCCTGTCGGTCATTCCCCCGATGCTGCTCACGCTGCTGGAATACGGCTGGACCCGCGCCCTGGTCATCCTGGGCAGCTTCCTGGTCCTCAACTTCTTCATCGACAACGTCCTCAAGCCCCGCTTCATGCAGAGCGGGCTGGACGTCTCGCCGCTGGTGGGCCTGCTGTCGCTGGTGGTCTGGGGATTTTTGTTAGGCCCCACCGGCGCGCTGCTGGCGCTCCCGCTCACGATTGCGATCCGCCGACTCCTGCGGGATCCGCCGCCGCTGCTTCCGCCGCCACCGCCCGAACTGCCGCCAGGCCCGGCCGCGGCGCCGGCGGTCTGAGGTCCCATGCTGAGCCAGAAGACCCTCGACCGGCTCCGGGTCCCGCGGGGCATACCGATCCGGCTCAAGGACTACGACCCGCGCTGGGCGGCGATCCCGGAGCTGGCCGACCTGGATGAAGAGGATGTGGAGCAGCGGGCCCGGGAGGCGCTGAAGCAGAACCTGGACGAGCTGGCCGAAGCCCAGGAGCTGCTCTGGGCCAACGATGTCTGGTCGGTGCTGGTGGTGCTCCAGGCGATGGATACCGCCGGCAAAGACAGCGTCATCAAGCACGTGATGTCCGGGATCAACCCGCAGGGATGCCAGGTCTTCTCCTATAAGCGGCCGTCGGAGGAAGAGCTGGACCACAACTTTCTCTGGCGTTACACCAGTGGGCTGCCGGAACGGGGCCGGATCGGGATCTTCAACCGCTCGTATTACGAGGAAGTCCTGGTGGTGAAGGTCCGGCCCGAGATCCTGGAACGGCAGCGGCTTCCTCCGGGCAAGCGGGACCGGAAATTCTGGGACCAGCGGTACGACGACATCAACCGGTTCGAGAAGCACCTGGTCCGCAACGGCACGGTGATTCTCAAGTTCTTCCTGCACATCTCCCGGGAAGAGCAGCGCCAGCGGCTCCTGGCGCGGCTCGAGAATCCCAAGAAGCACTGGAAATTCCAGGTGGGCGATCTGGCCGAGCGGGCGTTGTGGGACCGGTACATGAAGGCCTACGAGGCCGCGATCAGCGCGACCAGTACCCGGTGGGCGCCGTGGCACATCATCCCGGCGAATCACAAGTGGGTGGCGCGGGCGCTGGTCGGTGCGGTGCTGTCCCGCGCGATCCGGAAGCTGGACCTGCAGCCGCCGGCCGTGTCGCCGCAGGAGCGACAAGCGTTCGCGGAGGCCCGCCGGCAGCTCGAAGACGAAAACAAAGGACTTAGGACTTAGGACTTGGGACTAAGTCCCCACCCATCACCCCGCAATATGCTGATATCCGGGTGGGGCGGGGTGGACTTAGTCCTAAGTCCCAAGTCCTAAGTCCTTGAGTGTGGGGAGGAATCGTGAGGAGTGCCTTCGTGGCCTTCGCGGGGCTGCTGGCCGGCTGTGCCGGCGGCTCGCCGCTCTTGAGTCCCGATCCGGCGGAGCTCGGCCGGGCCGCCCCCGACAGCTTCGACGTGCGCTTTGAAACCACCAGGGGTCCCTTCGTTCTCCGGGCTCGGCGGGACTGGTCGCCCCTGGGGGTGGACCGGCTCTATTATCTGGTGCGGCACGGCTTCTACGACGAGGCCAGGTTCTTTCGCGTCGTGGGCGGCTTCGTGGCGCAGTGGGGACTGCCCGGCCGCCCGCCGCTCGACTCCATGTGGCAGGAGCGGCGGCTGCCGGATGAGCCGGTCAAGGCGTCGAACACGCGGGGACGGGTCTCGTATGCGAGAGGC
>DASTEX010000085.1:0-2875 GCA_035709185.1 Gemmatimonadales bacterium | reverse complement strand
GATGGAGGGGAGGGTTTCGAACCCGGGAAGCCGGGGATGCCCTATGGTTTCTGCGTCAACCAGAATCGGCTGCCCCCGCCGGAAGACGAAGTTTTCGGGGTGGGCGTCACGAACCTCCAGCAGGTCGAGCAACGCAGCGATGGCGCCGAGCCGGCGGTGGTCCCGCAACGAGGAGACGGCTCGCGGTTCAGCCGGAACCCATTCGACCCAACCATGGGTGCGCATTCCCACGGCACGAGGGGCCACCAGGCCCAGCCGGAGGCGACGCTCGGCGGCCCCCACGACGGCAGCCCACAGTTGCTCAGGGCCGACCGAGCGGGGCTTGTATCCCAGCATGCGGCCCGAGTCGAGCGTGACCCGCGCCACCGTCTCGCCGCCGGAGTGCGGATCGCCCCATCCGGTTTCGATGGCAACCAGGCGGCCGGGGTCGTACCCGAGGGCTTGCGCAATCACGGGGCGGTCCCGCCGGTAGCGGGCTTGTATCTTGGCTAACATCCCAAAAGGATACCGATGGCCCGCCTCCATCCCGAACAGATCGCCATCCGGTTCGTGGAATCGACCACCACGCGGGAGCGGCGCGCCGCGGCTGAGGACTGTGCCCTGGAACACTGGGATCGCCGGATCGAGTTGCCGGGTGAAGAATTTCTTATCATGGCGGTCGCAGCCTCAGCCGAACCGTACCGCACCCGGCGAGCCCGCTCCCTGACCCGACTGGCCCGGCATCGCCATGTTGCCGAAGCACGGCCGGTATTTCAACGGGGGCGGACCCGCTGGCTCCACACCAGCCGAATTCTCGTGAAACCGCGAGCCCACGGTTTCGCGGAGGTGCGGAGGCTGGTCCGCGGTGGAGGCCGCATCGTGCATGAACGGCATGGGACGTTTCTGCTCCAGCTGGGAACCGGTCAAGATCTCCTGGCTGAAGTCCGGCGGCTGGCCCGCATGCCCTCCATCGAGTTCGTCGAGCCGGACTACGTGGTCCTCGGCCATCATCCTGGCGCCGGGTCGGCAGGGGCTCGCCTGGCGGTCGCACAGTTGCCGTTCCGCCTGATTCGCGCAGCCGAGGGCTGGAAGGCGGGCGTGGCGTCGCCCGACATTCTCATCGCCATTCTCGATTGCGGGGTGATGACCGCTCATCCCGATCTGCATCCCGCCGTCGCCCTGACCTACGATGCCACGACCGGACGAACCGACCAGTCCCCGCCGCCCTGGGACTCGCACGGCACCTCGTGCGCGGGCCTGGCAGCCGGAGCGCACAGCCGGCGAGAGGGGGTGAAAGGTGTGGCCGCCGGCTGCCGTCTCCTCCCGGTGCGGGTGGGCCGGACTCCCAGCCGGCTGGGGAGTTACATCACAAAGTCTTCGTGGGTTTGTCGCGGCATCGATTGGGCCTGGGAGCATGGCGCCGCCGTCCTGAGCATGAGTTTCGGCGGCGGGCCCCGCTCGGCCGCGGTCACAGCAGCGCTCCGGCGGGCGCGCACTCGTGGCCGGCAAGGGAAAGGGGCCGTGCTGGTCGCGTCAGCCGGCAATGGAGCAGGGCCTCGAACCCCGGTCGAATTTCCCGCCACCCTGCCCTGGGTCCTGGCTGTAGCGGCGACCGATAACAAAGATCGTCCCAAGCGAGCGCCCGATAACCAGAACCCCTGGGTATCGGCATCCGGACCAGCGGTGGACATCGCGGCACCGGGCGTCGGCTGCTACACGGCGACCGTCCCTGACCCCGCGGAAGACGAACTGGCGCTCTACATCAGCGATTTCAGCGGCACTTCGGCAGCCACTCCTCTGGTCGCCGGGGCCGCCGCCCTGGTGATTGGTGCCAATCCGGCCCTGCAGGAGCGGGAGATCCGCCGCCTGCTCGGCGACACCGCCGACCGGGTAGGGGGACTGCGCTACCAGGACGGTCGTAACAACCAGGTCGGCTCGGGCCGGCTCAATGTGGGAGCGGCAATCCGCGCGGCCCGGGCCCTGGCCGACTCCTCCCCAACGCGAGACCATGCTCGAATCGCTCGATAGCCTGCTCAACCGGCATCTGGGCGATCGCTACAGGATCGAACGGGAGCTCGGCCGCGGGGGCATGGCGACCGTATTCCTGGCCCGCGACCTCAAACACGGCAGGCAGGTGGCCCTCAAGGTCCTGCATCCGGGACTGGCGGCCATGATGGGCACGGAGCGGTTTGTCCGCGAGATCGAGATCGCGGCCCATTTGAATCATCCCCACATTCTGCCGGTACTCGACTCCGGTGTCGCCGGCGAACTGCCTTTCTACGTGATGCCATTCGTGGAGGGAGAATCGCTGCGGCAACGGCTGGAGCGCGAGGGCCGACTTTCCTTCCCCGAGGTGGTACGGCTGGGCCGGGAGATCGCCTCGGCACTCGATGCCTCCCATCGCCACGGGCTGATTCATCGAGACATCAAGCCGGAAAACGTCTTGATCAACCAGGGACACGCCGTGGTGACCGACTTCGGCGTCGCGAGGCTGATCAGCTCGGCCGACAACCTGACGGGCACCGGCATGTCCGTCGGCACGCCGTCGTACATGAGTCCGGAGCAAGCCCTCGGTTCCCGGGAGATCGATGGCCGGACCGATCAGTACGCCCTGGCGTGCGTGATCTTCGAGTTGCTCTCGGGCAAACCGCCGTTCTCGGGGGACAGTTACTTCCAGGTTCGGGCCCGGCACGCCACGGATCCGGTACCAGCCATCAAGGAACTCGCTCCTGACCTGCCGCCGCAGCTGGGGCCGGCCCTCACACGGGCGCTTGCCAAGAATCCCAATGACCGCTTCGCCACCGTGGGGGAGTTCGTCGAAAGTCTGGCGGGAAGCGGGGAACACCCCACCCTGTCAGTCCTGGCCGCTCCGCGGCGGTTGGTCCGGTCGCTCCCG
>DASTEX010000084.1:0-4326 GCA_035709185.1 Gemmatimonadales bacterium | reverse complement strand
CCCCCTCCTCAGGCGCCCACCGCGTGTTCGACGCGCTGAGACCGGCATCGACCTGGGTGTCCTGAATGGCCAGGAAGGCAGTCCCGCCGGCGGCATTGCTGACCGCGCTGCCCGTCACGATGATGGATCCCGAGATCCGGTTGGCAATCGGTTTGCCATGCCGGATGACGTCGGTCCCGGCAATGGTTCCGATGACCAGCTGCGGCGCTGCCCCGCCCGAAATCACCTGTGGCAGGTCGTAGGTCCACCTCAGATCCCTCGCCGATCCACCCACGGCGACGATGTTGGCCTGGGTCGCGCTCTGCACGTTGTACCGGCCGAGCCGGAATGCGCCCAGGCCGATCAGGGCCAACCGGACCGGGCCACTGATCTCCAGAGGCTCATCGTAGTCACCTGGGGCGATGAGGATGGTCCAGTCTTCACAGGAGGTCGCGATGTCGTGCGGCTCCGGCACCGCATCGATCGCGGCCTGGATCGTGAGGAAGGGCTGGGCGATCGAACCGGTCTCGGTGGAACCGGTCGCGCCGCCGTCTACGAACAGGACTTGGGGCACAGGAATCTCTCGAGCTCGAACCGCGGGCGGCGCGGATCAGGGCCGCCACGTCGGGGCGGAACCAGTGTCGCCGCTGCAGTTTCCAAGCAGAAGGCAGGCAGCGGACGCAAGGCAGCAGGTATCGCCTCTCATGGTATCCTCCCGTTTCGAATGGACGCCGCGTCCCAAGGCGATACGGCTTCCCCTCCGGCCACCACGCCGGAATCGGCTTGAACCACGACCCGGACCGCCCAACGCCAGGCCGGCCCGGTCCATGGATCCGGCAGCTGATGCTCCTCCTCAACCACAGGATGGAGGGTGATACGGCGAAAGGAGGATGATTTCCTCAGGGCAGCCATACCGGAGCGGCTCTGACTTGACCAGCCCGGAAGTCCGATCAGGGGCGCCAGGCCGGACTGTGTCCATTGGTGGTGATCAGGTCTTCGGCGCTGCCATCGACCCGAACCAGCCGGAGGGTTGGCTGGCACTCCCGGCAGCTCGTCGACGAAAATGCAATCAACTTCCCGTCGGGGGACCAGGTCGGCCTGGAGTAACCACCGGCCTGGGCAATGACCGTGAGGTCCGACCCATCGGAGTTGGCAACCGCGACGCCACCGATGGGGAAGCAGTTGTCGAAGGCGTAAGGACACACCACCACGGCAAATTGCCGCCCGTCGGGGGACCAGGCTGATTGGAAGTAGAAGGTCTGGCCGTCTGCAGAGAAGAAGGGGCCCTCCAGTAACGGCGTGATCCCGGACCCATCGGCGTTCACGAGGTACAGGTCGTACAGGAAGTCGTAGGCACGCCAGTCGCTGGTGAAGGTGAGCTGGAGACCACCCGGCAGCCAGGCCGGCATCGCATCGTACCCCGGCCGGTTGACCACCACCCGGAGGTCGGTGCCGCCCTCGGCGTTCACGGCAAAGATGCCGGCACTCCCGTCCTGCAGCCGGGTGAACGCAATCGTCTTGCCGTCGGGGGACCAGGCCGGTTCGTCGTTATATCCGCCGCTGGTCAGCCGCACCAGACCGGAGCCGTCGGCATTCATCACGTAGATGTTCCACTCGCCGTCGCGATCGCTGGCAAACGCGAGGCGCTGGCCGTCGGGAGACCAGGCCGGATTGGCGTTCGAGCCCCCGGTTTCGGGCTGGGTCAACGGCACCAGGCCGGTCCCGTCGGTATTGATCAGGTGGATCTGCCCGTCCCGCACGAAGGCGAGCTGGCCCACTGGTTCCGGCGCCGAGCCGGTCGTGAAGGAGATATTCGACAGAGCCTCGAGCGGCGTGCCGTCGAGATCCTGGAGTCCCGGGCGGATCACCAGCTCGTAGTCAGTTCCGGGAGCCAGATCCGACGCCGGCACGAACTCCACTACGGTCTGCTCCGGATTGGCGAATCGGAGCTGACCCGGAACCGTGATGGTGCCGGTCCGCAGCTCCACATTGGCCACGGTAAGCGTGGTGAAATCGATCGGCTCGCTCAGCACCGCCTTGGCGCGCGTATTGAGCGGGACGTCCCGTTTGTTAGGCTGGGGAAAGGTTCGGACAATCGTCGGCGGCTTGCGGGGCGGGACTCTGAACCCGCTTTTCTCGCCGGGTCCGGAGGGTCCCGTGACGGTCAGCGTAACGCTGTCACCCACGCTGGCCGGGATCGCCAGCGGGTCGAGTCCACCGTTGATCAGTACCCCGAAGAACACCTCCCCGGTCCGGTGCACTTCGATGCTGACTGCTTTCCCGCTGGCGAGGGTACCAGGGGCCACCGAGACGAAGGTCACCTGGTCGAGGCCGGCGGGGGGGCCGGCCGGACTCGTCACGGGGTTGGAAACCAGCAGCTCGTTCGCCGGGACCGGCGGAACGAGCGGCAGGCTCTCCATGGGGGAGTCGCAGGCAGCCAGGAGCACCCCGACGAGCGCCAGGCCTGCCCGATAAATCCCGCGGTTCATGCGGTCCCTCTGCCCCCGACTTTCTGTGATACGGCGGCGACCGGACGATTTGCTCAGGCTGCCACTACCGCCCGCCGATGACCTCGAACCAGGCCCAGTAATGCGGATGTGACGTGCCACCTACCGCCAGCATGGCCGCTGCGCCGCCGCCAGCGTGCCTGCCGGATCCGCGCCCTCTTCATGGCGCTGGTAGAACGACTGCATCAGCGTCGCCGGCGGGCGCGAGCGCCCGTGTCAGCCTACGCGCCTCCACGACTCCGCGTGATTCCTTCGATTCCACAGCGGATCATGTCCCGTTCTTCGCCGATGAGCGACTCACCTGGGACGCCATGCGGGGCTGTGCCCGTTGGTGACGATCAGACCAGCATCGCTGCCGTCGGCACGCGCGAAGCGAATGGACGGCCGGCAGGTGAGACAGCTCGAATATTCGAACGCGATGGTGGCTCCGTCGGGCGACCAGGTCGGACGGCGGCCCCATTGCGCCAGGACGGTCAAGCCGGATCCATCAGGGTTCACCAGCGCTATCGCACAGTTGAAGTCGTACTCGCAACGGCCCAGGGCAATTCGGTTTCCATCCGGCGACCAGGCCGATTCCCAATAGTGGGCAAGCGGCCACCCAAAGAACGGTCCCTCGACGAGGGGCTGAGCTCCCGATCCATCTGCATCTATGGCGTATATGTCATAGACGAAGTCGTACGCGCGCCAGTCGCTGGTAAACGTGATGGTTTGGCCATCAGGTGACCACGCCGGCGTGGCATTGTATCCCCGACGATCGATCAGAATTCTCTCCTCGCCACCCTCCACATCAATGGCAGCAATGCCTGGTCCGCCGGTGAAAGCGATCGTCCGTCCATCAGGGGACCATGCCGGCTGGGTACCGCCACTGGTGAGCTGAACCACATTAGAGCCATCAGCGTTCATCACGTAAATACCCCGTGAAGCAATACCCCCCGCTGCATCCTCACCGCGGCCGAACGCCAGGCGCTGCCCGTCGGGCGACCACGCGGGATCCCGGTCCGAGACGCCATCGGCGACGGTAGTCAGCTGTGTCAGGCCACTGCCGTCCGTATTGACCCGATAGATCTGACCGTCACGCACGAAAGCCAGCGTACCTGCAGGAGGGGTACTCCGTGGTGCGGTGATGAATGACGCGCGCGAGAGCGTCTCGAGGTGGGCTCCGTCGAGATCGCGGATGCCGGGACCCAGGACCAACTCGTACTCGCTTGCACCCTGAAGCGCAGCGGCTGGGGTGAATTCGACGACGGTCTGTTCCTGGTTGGCGAAGCGCAGTTCACCGCCGACCGGGTCGCCGTTCAGGCGCACGGCAAAGTTCTCCGCCGTCAGCGAGGCCGGGTCGATGGGCTCACTGAAGATCGCCTGGATGGGTACGTCGGGTGCCACGGTCTGCCCATTCCTGGGGGTGGTGCGGATGAGGACCGGGGGCTGGGAGAGCGGGACGGTCAGTCTCCAGATCGCCTCAGTCCGGTCAGGAGCAGTTGCCGAGTATACGCTCACGAGTAGCTCATGCCCCGCGCTCGCAGCCACGGCCAGAGGATCCAGCCCGCCGTCCCGCAAGGCCGACCAAGCCAGAGCCGTCGGCACCCCAGTCGAGCGGGCCTCTACCCCAACGAGCCCTCCGACCGAGAGGAAACCCGGGGAGCCAGGGGCCAGGGAGACAAACACCCGCGGGCCGCTGGCAGATCCGATGGTGACAGCGTTGGATACCACGAAAGAGGAAGGAGTGGTCGGGCCGGCCTGGGCGGTGATGAACGGGATGCGTACCACCCTCTCAAGGCTGGCCCCGTCGAGGTCCCGGACACCGGTGTGCAGTACCAGTTCGTACTCCGAGCCCGGCTTC
>DASTEX010000083.1:0-2895 GCA_035709185.1 Gemmatimonadales bacterium | reverse complement strand
TGTTCGGTTTCGGGTTGGTGGGCGAGCTGGTGGCCGGCCTGCGCGAAGAGAATCGCGAGATCGCCCGCGCTCTGGGTCGCATAGGACGGGATGGCGGTCGCTAACGGAGGTCGGTATAAGTGGGAGGGATGAACGCGGATGCATGATGCATAGTGCATAATTTCTAATGCATATGGGCCTCGAAAGCCGACGTCACGAACGGGACTGGCTCCCGGGACACTTATGTACTAGACACTGTGCACTATGCGCTATGCATTCGTGTTCCGAACTTGCACTTATTCAGATCCCCCTCTAAAACCGTGCGGGTCGTCTTTCTCACCCACAACTATCCCCGCGCTGCCGGTGACATCGCCGGCGGCTTTCTGCATCCGCTGGCCGTGGCCTTGTCCCGCCGCGGAGTGGACGTGCAGGTCATCGCTCCCTCCGATGCGGGGAAGGGAGGCCGCGACGTCCTGGACGGCATCCCGGTCGCCCGGGTGCGCTACGACGACCCGGAGCGTGAGACGCTGGCCTACACCGGCCGGATGCAGGACGCGCTCCAGTCACCCGGGGGCGTCTTCAGCTTCTATCGCCTGTGGAAGAGCCTGCGCCAGGCAGCGGCGGAGGCAACGGCCGGCCGGAACGACGCGGTGCTTCACGCCCACTGGTGGATCCCGGCCGGGCTGGCGGTTCCTCCCGGCCGGCGTTTCGTGCTCACTTCGCATGGGACCGATGTGCGGCTGCTGGAACGGTGGGCCCTTGCCCGCTGGCTGGCTCGCCCGGTGTATCAACGGGCCGCGGTGGTCACCGCGGTCTCGAGCCATCTGGCGGAGCAGATCGGGCGATTCACCGGGCGGAGCGTGCCGCCCGATCGGGTGCAGCCGATGCCGGTGGACACGTCCCACTGGGGCTTCAGTCCCGGCGGGGGCGGTCTGATCGCGGTAGCGCGGCTTACCGAGCAGAAGCGGCTGCACCTGCTGATCGGCGCCATCGTGAGTCTCAAGGGACGGGGAATCACGCTGCCGTGCACCATCGTAGGGGACGGTCCGGCCCGGAGGGGTCTTGAACAGCAGGCCCGGGCCGAGGGAGTCGATCAGCTGGTCGAGTTTGTCGGTCAGCAGGCGTTCCCGGACGTACTGGCCCGGCTCCAGCATGCGGACGTAGCGATCCTCCCGGCCCGCGCCGAAGGCTTTGGACTCTCGGCGGCCGAGGCGCTGATGGCGGGAATACCGATCGTGGTCTGTCGTGATGGCGGCGGACTGCTCGATCTGGCCGAGCCGGGGGCGAGCCGCGTGGCCGAGCCGGAGCCGCTGGCCCTGGCGGACGCCATCGGGGACCTGCTCGCATCCGGCGGCGCTCGTGAGGCCGCGCGCCAGGCCGGGCTACGGTGGCGCGAGCGGCTGGGCCCGGATGCCGTGGCCGCCCGCTTCGAGTCGTGGTACGCCGAGGCCGCGCGTGCGTAAGCGGCTCTGGCACCTGGTCCAGGTCATCGCCGGGCTGGCCATCGTCTTTTTCGTCGCGCGGTACGTCGTGCGCAACTGGGACCAGGTGCGGGAAGCGGATCTGGCCTGGCGGCTCTCACCGCTGCACCTGCTTGGCGGGATCGGGCTCATCTGGCTGGTATTGGCGCTCCAGGCCGAAGCGTGGCGGCGAATGGTTCGGGCCTGGGGCAGGGGACTGGGATGGTTCGATTCGGCCTCGATCTGGTTGCTCTCCAGCATGGCCAAATACATTCCGGGTAAAGTCTGGGCGCTCACCGGCATGGCCGTGATGGCGGAGCGGAAAGGCATTCCCGCCTGGGCGGCGACGGCCTCGGCCCTCCTGCTCCAGGTGGTGTCGGTCGGCACGGCGGCGCTGGTGGTGGCCGGGTCGGGATTCGCGGTGCTGCGCCCGCACGGCATCGGCACGGCAGTCCTGATGGGGCTGGCGCTCGGCAGCCTGATCGTCATCGGGTTGGTGCTCTGGCCTCCAGTCACCACCCGGCTGGTCCGGCTGGTCGCGCCCAAAGCCGACCTCACCCACATTCCCGGATGGCGGGTGGTGACCGAGGGCGCCCTCGTCAATCTGTTCGCCTGGATCGGGTTCGGCGTGTCGTTCTGGCTGTTCTCCCGGGGTGCGCTCCCGGAGGCGCCCCTGGGACTGACCCACGCGATCGCCGCGTTCACTGCCTCGTACGTCGCCGGCATGATCGCGCCGTTTGCTCCCGGCGGACTCGGGGTGCGTGAGAGTATTCTGGTGATCGCCCTGCAGGGATCGTTAGGTCTGGCCAACGCCCTGGGCGTGGCCGCGGTATCGCGGATCGGCAGCACCGCCGCCGAGGTGGTGGCGACCATTCCATTTCTCGTGCGGGGCCGGGAGATCCAACGTGGCTGACTTCCAACCGCGCCGTCCTGCGCTGGTGGCGACGCTGGTGTTCATCGCCGCCGGGCTGACCCTGTTCTGGCCCATCCTCACCGGGCAGTTCCTGGCCGGACCGGTCTCCGACATGTACGTCGCCGGCTACGGCTTCCGGTTGTTCGGCGCCGAGCACTTCCGGGCCTATGGGGAAATTCCCCAGTGGAACCCGTACATCTTCGGTGGCATGCCGTTCATCGCCGCAATGCACGGAGACGTGTTCTATCCCACGGCGTGGTTGCGGTGGGTTCTGCCGGTCGACACCGCCATCAACCTGGGTCTGGCGCTCCATATCGTGCTGGCCGGCTGTACCATGTACGCCTTCCTGCGGGCGTTAGGCGTGTCCTGGGGCGGGGCACTGGCCGGGGGCCTGAGCTGGGAGCTGTCCGGCATCGTGGCGGGGCTGGTGGCCCCGGGGCACGACGGCAAGCTGTTCGTGGCCGCGATCACGCCGCTGCTGTTCCTGGCGGTGCTGCGGGCGGTCCGCGACCGCCGGCTCTCGTCCATCGGCATGATCGCCAT
>DASTEX010000082.1:0-3614 GCA_035709185.1 Gemmatimonadales bacterium | reverse complement strand
GGTTTAGATAGTGGGTCTGCCAGCCGAGGTTGCGCGAGGCGGTTCGCAGCATGTCGTAGGAGAACATCAGGACCATCTGGGCGCCCACCGACCGGAACGTCCGCGCCATCGCG
This sequence comes from Gemmatimonadales bacterium, assembly GCA_035709185.1. Lineage (GTDB taxonomy): Bacteria > Gemmatimonadota > Gemmatimonadetes > Gemmatimonadales > GWC2-71-9 > SZUA-320. The sequence goes on along the minus strand of DASTEX010000082.1, from coordinate 3,501 downwards.
GGATACATCGTCGGCGTCCGCAGGTCGGGGGCGTCGAACTCGTAGACGATCCGGGGCAGCCGGCGGAGCTCGGGCCGCAGCATGTCGGGAAAGACATCCACGCCGCGGAGGTAGTTGCCTTCCAGCTCGAAGCCGGAATTGAGTCCGGTGGGATACCAGCCGAAGGTAATGCCTTGTGCCTTCGAGCGGCGGATGGCCTCGCCGATGGCGAAGTCTTGGCTCACGTTGTAAAAGATGAGCTTGGTGCAGCCGGTGGACCGTACCGCGTCGGTCAGCGTGTTGATATAACGAATCGACCCGGGCAGGTCTTCCGGGTGATGCCACGGCTCGTTCACCAGCTCGATGAACAGAATGCCCGGCTCGTTCTTGATCGCCGTGCCGGTGTACCGGTTCACATGGTTCAGAATCTGGCGCAGATAGTTCGCCTGCGCGGCGATCGCAGCCGGGTCGGTTCCCATGCGGGCCTTGCCGAACACGCGGCCGAACCCGGGCGTCGCGCGGTCGCGCTCGAGCGCATCGGGCCAGTTGGAGCTGTAGAGCTGGATCGGGCTGAACAGCATGTAGATCCCGCGCTCCCGGGCGCGGGCAATGAGATAGTCCAGCAGGTCCAGGTGATCGTTGTCGATCAGGTTGCCGGCGCTGTCGGCGGACTCCCAGTCGCCCCAGAAGGTGAGACGGATCCCATCCCAGCCCATCCGGGCAAAGTGGGCCATGTCCTCGTCGATCATCCGCTTGCGATCGCCGCCGATGTAACCCGCCGCGCGGTAGTCGGACGCGGTCGTGATGACATAGTTGGCGCCGAACAGTCTCACTTCCTCACGGCTGTCGCTCCAGCGAACCACGCCGGCCCGGTCGAGGAAAACGCCCCGCTCGGCGGGCCGGGCGGTGGCCGAAGGCCGTTCCTGGGCTCCGGCAAGGCCGGCCAGGCAGGATGGTACCATCAGGGCCAGCAGGGTGAAACGCATGGCGCGATTTCTCCGGGAAACATCCCGGGCTGAACATCGTCCGGATCAGGAGACGCGGCAAGGGATTCGACTTCGGGGTTCGAGCCACTACGTTTGACGGACGTCTGCCGATAGCTTCCGCGTTGCCGCAATGACCCGCCTCCCACCCTCCACTGCCACCGTCACCCTGCGGGGTGAGCGTTACCGCATCGAGCGCGAGCTGGGCCAGGGCGGCATGGCGACCGTCTTCCTGGCGCGGGACCTGAGGCACGGCCGCGATGTGGCGGTGAAGATCATTCGACCCGAGGTCGCCGCCGCGCTGGGCAAGGACCGGTTCGTGCGGGAAATCGGCATCGCCGCCCAGCTACAGCATCCTCACATCGTGGGGTTGATCGATTCGGGGGAGACCGATGAGCCGGCCCCGCGGCCCTACTACGTCATGCCCCTGGTGGACGGCGACAGCGTGCGGCAGCGGCTCGATCGCGAGGGTCCGCTGCCCATCGCCGAGGCGCTGCGACTGGTGCGGGAAGTGGGCGAGGCCCTGCACCATGCCCATCAGCGCGGGGTGGTGCATCGCGATATCAAGCCGGACAATATCCTGCTCCTGAGCGGGCACGCGCTCGTGGCCGACTTCGGCATCGCCCGGGCCCTGCGGGCCGCCGGTGGAAACCGCCTCACGTTGGCGGGCGTGGCCCTGGGCACGCCGGCCTACATGAGCCCGGAACAGGCGGCCGGGGAGGAGGTGGATGCCCGGAGCGATCAGTACAGTCTCGCCTGCGTCCTGTACGAGATGCTGGCCGGGGCGCCTCCCTTCACCGCGCTGACCGGGGCCCAGGTCATGGCCCGGCACCTGCTCGATCCGGTTCCGCCGCTCACAACCGTAAGGCAGGGCGTGCCCCCGGGCATTGCCCGCGCCGTCGCCCGGGCGCTCGCCAAGAATCCGGCCGACCGCTTCCACGACCTGAATCACTTTCTGGCCGCGCTGGACGGCCCGGAGGAAGCAGTCGCGTCCCCGCCTTCAGTCGTAGTGGTGCCGTTCACGAACGCCAGTCCTGATCCCGATACCGATTACTTCGCCGACGGGCTGACCGAGGAAGTGATTGCCGATCTCTCGAACATCCGGTCGGTCCGGGTGATCGCCCGCAACTCCTCGCTTCGGCTCAAAGGCACCGACAAGGACACCCGGTCCCTGGGACGGGAGCTCGACGTGCGCTACGTCCTGGCGGGCAGCGTTCGCCGCTCGGGCTCCCAGCTCCGGATCACGGCCCACCTGGCAGACACGACCGACGATCGGCAGGTGTGGGCCGGCAAGTTCGGCGGCACGGTAGAAGAGGTGTTCGCGCTCCAGGAGCGGCTGGCGCGCGAGATCGTGGGGGCCCTTCGCCTGACGCTCACACCCGAGGAAGACCGCAGGCTGGCCACCCGCAACCTGGCCGACTTTGCGGTCTTCGACGGGCATCGCGATGCCACCCTGGAGCGGCTGGACGATTATCTCCGCCACCTCCAGACCTATCAGCGGGTCCGGCAGGAGATCTACAAGTTCACCCGGGAATCGGTGGAGCAGGCGGTCCGCCTGGCGCAGGAAGGGCTCGCGACACTGGGGGAGAGCGAGCTGTTGCTGAGCGCGCTGTGCCATGCCCTGATCGGCCGGGAATGGATCGGCGAAGGCCAGGACCTCGACGAGGCGGCCCACTGCGTGGCCCGGATCTTCGCCCGCTGGCCCGACTCGGCGTATGGCCATCTGCTGGACGGGGCCATTCACTACCGCCGGGGCAATCCGCGCGCGGCGGTGGATGCGCTGGAGCGGGCCCGCATGGTCCGGCCCCACGATCCCGATGTCCTGATTTATCTGAGCGTATCCTACTGGCTCGCGGGCCGGTCGAAGGCCGCGCAGGATGCAATCAGCCACGCCCTCGAAGTCGATCCGCTCAACCCGGTCAACTGGAATATGAGCGGACTGGTCCGCTGGCTGGCCGGCGACCTGGATGGCAGCATCTCCGACTTCCGCCGGGGTGTGGCCCTGGGCACCGATACCCCGATGTGCCATGCCTCGCTGGGGCTGGCGCTGCTGATGGCCGGACGCGACGACGAAGCGGCGCCGGTCTTCGAGGACCTGGCCCGCCGGTTCCCGGACGACCCCTACGAACAGCTCTGGCGCCTGATCTGGTTCGCCCAGCGGGGCGATGTGCGGGCGGTGCGGGCGGGTTTCACCCCGGAGGTGATCAGTCTGGCGAAGGTGGACGAGGGCTGCGCCTACATGGCGGCCGCGGCCCGCGCCTTGATCGGCGATCGCGACGAGGCGCTCGACTGGTTCGCGCACATGATGCGGGACCGGGGCTTCATCGCCTGGCCGTACTTCGCCGAGCGCGATCCCTTCCTGACCGGACTGCGGGACGACCCTCGCTATCGCGCACTGCTCGACGAGATGAAGCAGCGCTACGAGGCGTTCGACCGGGGCTGATCACGGGCTGCGCCCGTGGTGCCGGGTGCCATGTGGGCAGGTGCCGCGTGCCATGTGCCGGGTACCGTGTGCCGTTCTGAAGTCCAGCGTGACCGG
>DASTEX010000081.1:0-6539 GCA_035709185.1 Gemmatimonadales bacterium | reverse complement strand
CTGGCCCCGGAAGAAGAAGATCTCAGCCTCGATCCGGAACTGACCCGTGGCGGACCGGCCGGGGTCCCAGAGAATGACGGAAGGGCCGGTCGTGATATGCCACCCGGGCTCCATGCTCACGAACGACAGGCTGTCGATCCTCGCGGCTGGATTGTCGGGCCGCACCCGCCAGCCGGGAGGGAAGGCGGACACCTGAGCCCACCCTCCGGTCGCCATGGAAGCAAGCAGCAGGAACGCTCCGAATTGTCTCATCAAATCCCTCACCTTTCTCTGGCGATCCAGCGATCGGGTGATTGTTTCATGCGGGATCCGGGCACGACACAATCGCCGGATCGCCGGATCGCCGGATCGCCGGATCGCTAGACGGATGCCGTTTGCGCTTCCCGGTGCCGCTGGGTCGCATACCCCACGATCAGGCCGACAATGGCGCCAGGGATCATGATCTCCATGGTGTAGGCCGGCTGGCCCGCGGCAACGTTCATCCGGGTAATCAACCAGGCCAGCAGCGCTCCCACCGCGAGTCCGAACACCACGCCGGCGGCCAGCGAGTTCACCTTCCGGGCGAACCAGCCGATCAGCAACCCGGCGATGAGGCCCTTGACGGTGGATCCGACCACGATGCCGACGATGCCGGGCGCGGTCTCGGGCGCCGAGACCAGCGCGGAAAGCCCGTCGAAGATGCCGAGTATCCCACCCAGCACCATGCCAAATACCGGCTTTTTCATGAGTTCATCCGGGATGGGGGACGCCCTTCTATTCCGGGTCGGAGCTCGGGTCTTTAACGGGAATGCCGAGCAGCCGCCAGCTGATTCTCAACGTTCCCAGAACATCAGGAAGATGGCGCGCATGAGGAGATACGCCAGCACCAGCAGGATGGCGGTCTGGTGGCGGGCGACGATCCGTTCGGCCCGCTCCAGCAGTGTTTCCCGGTACGCTTCGAGCGGGAGGCCTTCCTGATAGCGGATCAGCTCGCGGGCGAACGACCCGGCGTCGGGGTAGCGGTTCTCCGGCTCCGGCGCCATGGCGTGGGCCGCCACGGCCGCCAGGCGCTTCGGAAGCGGTGTGATCATCGCGCCGAGCAGTGCGCCCAGACCGTAGACATCGGTTCGTTGATCGACCAGCTGAACGTCACCCCGGGCCTGCTCGGGCGCCATGAAGCCGGCCGTTCCGATAACGGTTCCGTGATCGGTGTTCGGGTCAGCCGGAGGGATACCGGAATCCGCGGGAGCGGAGCCGACAGTCGGACCGTCTGCCCGTCCAACCGTCAGTTTGGCGACTCCCCAGTCGAGCACCAGGACCTCGCCGAACTCGCCGACCATGACGTTGGCGGGCTTGAGATCGCGGTGCACCACGCCGTGGGCGTGGGCAAAGCCGACCGTTTCCGCGACCCGCCGCAGGAGATCGATCCGCTCCCGCTCGCTCCGCTCGCGCCCCAGCCAGTGATCGAGCCGCTCGCCCCGCACCAGCTTCATGACGTAGAACACGCGGCCGTCGCTGAGCCGGCCCAGGTCGTAGACGGGAACGATGCCGGGGTGCTCCAGGCGGGCCAGAATCCGGGCTTCGCGCGAGAGGCGTTCGGTCAGCGCGCCCGAGGGATCCGGCTGGTGGAGGATCTTGAGTGCGACCTCCCGGTCGAGCACCTGATCGCGCGCGCGGTAGACCACACCCATCCCGCCGCGCCCCATTTCATCGAGAGCGGAATAGCGGGTTTCGGTGAGGTCAGGCCAGTCCGAGACCCTCGCGAGGTGCTGCACGGCCCGGTCGGAGAGGGGATTCATCGTTTTCGCTGTGCCGGGTACCGAGTGCCGAGTACCCCGTGCCGTACGTGGTACGAGTACCCCGTGCCCGGTGCCGAGTACCCCGTGTCGTACCAGGTACCGAGTACCCAGTACCGTACCCGGTACATGGTTCCTGGTACCGCACCCGGCACCGGGCACCCGGCACCCGGCACCCCACCTAGTACCCCAACAGCTCCCTCGCCTCCGCCCGGAACTCCGCCTCGCTGCCCGACATCTCCCGCAGCCGCTCCAGCACCAGCACCCGGAAGCGCCGCCGCATGGCCGCGAGGTGATTGGTGACCTGGGTGACGGGCAGCCCGTGCCGGGCTGCCAGCTCCCCGTAGGTCGGACGCGGATCGCGGTCGGGACCTTCCAGGTCGTATTCCCGGAACAGGTCGAAGTGAAGCGACTTGCCGTTCCGGTCGGTCTCCTGCCGGAGCGCCTCGACCGCATAGCCGAACAGCGCCCGGGCCACTTCCTTCCGGAAGAGCTCGTCGTCATCCGGGAGCGGCTGCCCGGCCCGTTGGGCCAGTTCCCGCTCCACCCCGGCCAGGTCGAGCGAGACCAGGGCGACCTGTCCTCCGCGCTTCTGCCGTCCGGCTGCCTCCCGCAGCGTGGCCACCATGCGGTCGATCCCCAGCCTGAGCCAGGTGCGGAAGCGGGCCCGCGCGGGGTCGTATTGAGCGAAGAAGTTCCGCTCCAGCGACCGGGCGAAGAACTCCTGGGTCAGATCCTCGGCCTCGGGCGGCTCGGCCCGCCAGCGCAGCCGCATATAGGTGTAGACCGGCCGCCAGTAGGTTGCCGCCAGCAGCTCGTGGGCCCGCTCCCGGGCGGCGGGATCGGCGGCGCCTAACGCACTGATGATAGAGACCCGGGTCGCCGGGAACCCGCCGCTGCCGGCCGTCAGTGCAGCTGCTCCCGCGAACTGAATCGCTCCAGGAACTCGCGGTCGCTCGGGGTGAGGCTCTGGATCCCGTGGGCGCTGATCTTGTCGAGGATCCGGTCGAGCTCGGCCTGGTTCACTTCGTGGAGATTGTCCCGCCGGATCCGGCGCCAGCGGGCCAGGCTCGACTCGGAGGATTCTTTCGGCACCACCGGGCGCGCCTTGGCCTGCCACTTCTTGAGCTCCGGTCGCCGCTCGAACCACTTGAGCGCCAGCCATCCGCCCAGGAAGCCGCCCAGGTGCGCGAAGTGCGCGATGCCGCCCGCTCCGCTGCGCGCGGCAAAGAGCGAGATCACCGTCATGGCGATGACCATCACCCGGGCCTCGACCGGCAGCACGCCCCAGATCAGGATCTGGTCCCGGGGCCAGTAATAGGCGAAGCAGAGCATCACACCATAGACCGCACCCGACGCACCGATGATGGCCGCATTGGGCGAGAACACCAGGGACAGCAGGGCGCCGACGATGCCGCTCACCAGGTACATGGTGATGAACCGCCGGCTGCCCAGCCGCGACTCGACCCGGGGGCCGAAGAAGAACAGCGACAGCATGTTGAACAGAATGTGGGCGAAGCCGCCGTGGAGGAACATGTAGGTCACGATGGTCCAGGGCCGCTGCAAGGCCAGGGCCGGAACAAAGGCCAGCTGCTCCACCAGTCCCGCAATCGTCATCTGCAGCAGGAACATCGCCCCGTTCGCCAGCAGCAGGCGCATTACCCATGGTGTCATACGGCGGTGCGTACCTCGGTTGGACGCGACATATCAGTGATTTCCCGTTCTGCCTCCACCGCGAACCGCTCCAGCAGTTCCAGCAGCAGCCGAACCGTATCGAGGTGGGTCCGGTGCGTCACCCCGGCATACCGGATAGTGTAGCGCCCGTCGATGCTGGTGGAGCTCACGTACACCCGGCCATCGTGCTTGATAAGATCGACGATCCGGGCGTTCAGTTCATTCACTTGCTCCGGATTCAACCCGGCCGGTACCCGCCGATAGGCGATCACGGAGAGATCCGGCTCCGGCCCCACTTCCCAGTCCCGTTTCGACAGTTCCGCGTGAAGCCACTGTGCCAGCAGGAGCTTCTCCTCGAGTGATGCCCGGAACGGGGCAATTCCGTGCACCAGCAGCGGCAGCCAGAGCCGCAGGCCCCGGAACGGCCGCGTCAGCTCGGGTGACAGGTCGGCCGGCGAGAGCTCATCCTGCTCCAGCAGCGTGTCCTGGAGATAGGGCGCATCGGAACGAAAGGCTCGCCCCAGCGCGTCGGCGTTTCGCACCAGCGCGATGCCCAGGCCATAGGGAAGGAAGAGGGTCTTGTGGGGATCGAGCACCGTGGAGTCGGCCTGCTCGATGCCGGTGAACCGGTCGCGGACCGACGGCACCAGCATGAAGTAACCGCCATAGGCGGCGTCGACATGATACCAGAGGTCGTGTTGCCGGGCCACCGCCGCCAGCTGGTCCAGCGGGTCGATGGCCCCCATGTCGGTCGATCCGGCCGAGGCCACCAGGAGCCAGGGACGGAGCCCGGCTGTGACGTCGGCCTCGATCTGTTCCCGGAGCGCATCGGGGCGCATCCGGAAATTCCGGTCGAGCGGGATGTACCGTACCACGCACTCGCCCAGTCCCAGCAGCCTCAGGTTCTTGGTGATGCAGTGGTGGGTCTGGCTGGTGAGGTAGACCACGGCACGCTCCACGTCTCGCGCGCGGATCCCGTGGGCGTCGCGGGCGGCCGTCAGGCAGACCAGGTTGGCGATGCTTCCGCCCGATGCCAGGGTGCCGCCCGCATCGGAGGGAAATCCCACGACTTCGGCGGTCCAGCGCACCACTTCGTGCTCCACCCGCACCGCACCGGGGCTGGAAAAGAAGACCCCTGCATAACGGTTGCTGATGTCCGCCAGGTAATCACCCAGCGCCGCCGAGTAGAGCCCGCCTCCCGGGATGTATCCCAGATGACCGCCGCTCGCGGGATTGAGACCGGGACGATCCACCGACTCGGCCAGCACCGTCAGCACGTCCTCGATCGGGATGCCGGTCTCGCCGAAGGGAAGATCGTGTACCCCGCGGCCTTTGTCGGCCGTGACGACATAGGCCGGCAGGTGGGGCAGCGCCGCCAGAAACCGATCGCCGTAGGCGATCACCGGATCGCGCAGCGCCGCCCGCGCGGCCGGATCCGGCTCCAGGACCCGGGCCGCGGCTTCCAGCTCGAGCAACCGCGATTCGACCGCCGCGGTCACAGCAGCTTCACCATGAATTCGCCGATGAAGTAACCCACGATGGCCACACCCAGGCCCACCACGAACATGTCGATCCCGCTCCGGAACGCGCCCCGTCCGGTGAAGAGGGAACGGGCCGCGCCCACCCCGAAGTGCGACAGCATCGCGATGCCGAATGAGGCCCAGACCGCCCAGGCATCGGTGCTGATCAGCAGCGGGGCCACGGGGATGAACGCCCCGATCGCAGTGGCCGTTCCGGTGATCCACCCTTCTTTGAACGGGCTGCCGTGACTCTCGCCGATGCCGAGCTCCTCGCGGACCTTCTCTTCCAGGGCCCGCTCGGGATCCGCCATCATGGTGGCGGCATACTGGCGCGCCTGCGCTTCCGGGATGCCCTTGGCCTGGTACACCAGGCGCAGCTCCTCCTCTTCCAGCTCGGGCATCAGGCGGATCTCTTCGCGCTCCATCGCGATCTCGTGCTCGTGGACCTCCCGCTCGCTCTTGGCGGCGAGATACCCCGACGCGCCCATCGAAAGCGCATCGGCCACGGTGCCGGCCAGCCCCGCCACCACAACGGAGTGGCTCACTACCGCGATCGACTCCTGGGCGCCGAACATGCCGGCCAGCAGGCCAAAGTTGGCGGTGAGGCCGTCGTTGAAACCGTAAACCACATTTCGCAGGACCCCGCCTACCCCGGTTTTGTGCCACGGCTCGGCCGCCCCGCCGGACAATCCCGCCAGCCGGTCGGCGTGCTGCTTGGACTCGCGCGCCAGCGTCAGGGCCGTGTCCGCCGCTCCCCCGGAAGATTCGGTGTGCATCCGGAGATAGCCCCGGACTTCTCGCCCCTCTTCTTCGAGGAGCATGGGCAGGAGGAAACCAGGACCCAGCCGGCGCCCCAGCCAGGCCATGAGGCGGGCCCGACGGCTCGGTCTCGGGGCCGTGACCTCATGGCCGTTTTCCGACAGCAGCCGCTGCCACATCTTGACGTGGCGGTCTTCGACCTCGGCCAGCTGGCGATAGATATCGGCGCGATTTCCGTCCGGTTCCGCCGCCGCGAGCACCCGGTAGAGAAACGCAGCATCGGCCTCATCAGCCAGATGGTGAATCCACTCGGTTGGCGGGGCAGGCATGGGACAAATCTAGGCGGGCAGGCGGGCGGGCGGACTGGCGGTCAGGCGGCAGGCCAGTACGGGCTATTCAACTGACCGTCGCCGGGAAAAAACCGCCCGCCTGCCCCCTGCCCGCCTGACCGCCTGTTTGCGACCTTCCCCCACCCCCCGGCATCATAGAGGTCGTGACGACACGAGCCATGGCCATGGAGTCGGTCAGGTTGGCCCGGGAAGAGGCTTTAGTGCCGCTGGCCCGGAGGGGAGATCCGGCCGCCCAGGAGGCCCTGTACCGGGCCTTTTGCGGTCCGGTTTACGGTCTGGCCCGGCGGATCTGCCGGACCCGGGAGGACGCCGAGGATGTGGTGCAGGAGACCTTCCTCGAGGTCTTCCGGAGCCTGAACCGGTTCCGGGGCGACGGCAGTCTCTGGGGGTGGATCCGGACCATCGCAGCCAGCAAGGCACTGATGCGGCTCCGGCGTAACAAGTACCGCGACGCCGACGAG
>DASTEX010000080.1:0-6060 GCA_035709185.1 Gemmatimonadales bacterium | reverse complement strand
GGCGCTGCGATAGTAGGTGTCTCCCAGCCGTAGCAGGCCCTCGAGCGCGGGTCGGACGCTCGCCGGCATGGCAGGATCGTCAGCCGCGGCGATGATGCGCTGGGAGGAGAGTCCGTAAGGGGTCAGCCGCCGCGCCGGGATGTAACAGCGGTTCCGGCGGGCATCCGATGGCCAGTCGCGCACCACCCCGGAAATGTGGAGCGCAATGCCGAAGTCGAGCGCGTAGGGAATCGAACGACGACGGGTTCCTCCCAGGGCCGCGCCCAGAATCACGCTCAGCACCCCGGCCACGTGGTAGCTGTAGGTGAGGAATTCCTCGTCGTTGGCGAGCGGCGCCGGCTGAAGATCCCGGCGGAGGCCGGCGATGACGTACCGGAACATCGCGGGATCCACGCGGTGCTGCTTCAGCCGGGCGCGGAGCTGATCTACGATCGGCCGCGGTTGGCGCGAAGCACAGAGCTCCCCCTCGAGCCGGTCGAGCTCTGCCAATGCGCCCGATTCGTCCAGTTGGGCAGCGGTGTCATCCAGCAGCCGGCACACCACCGAGAGGAGAACCAGATCGTCCTCGAGCCCCGGCGAAAGGATCCGCCGAACCAGGCCGAGGTTCTGGAGCGCACGGTGGAGCGAAACCCGCCCGGCACCCAGCATGGCCTCGTCGCTGGCCGACTCTGCTCCAGTCAGTGAACCAGCAGGTGACAGCAACCGATGCAGCAGCGTAGGCACGTCGGGTACACCCCGAGCCGGGAAGGGATCCCTCTCATCCTGAACCTGCCTCCACCGGAGAGAACCGGCAAGGAGCCTCCTTTGAAATGCGCCGGAGCGGCCTATTTTCGCAGTTGCGGCGAATACGCGAAGACAGTTTCATGTGGGCCGGCTGACGACCAACGACCAGCGACTAGCGACTGAGAATGCCCATCGATTGCCAGCGCGAAAAGTTCGACCTGCCCCGCGACGTTGCCTATCTCAACTGCGCCTACATGTCTCCCCTCCCCCGGGAGACCGTCCTGGCGGGTCAGCAGGCCCTGGCCCGGAAGGCCCGGCCGTGGACCATCCGGCCGGCCGATTTCTTCTCCGCCACCGAAGCAGCCCGCGATCTCTTTGCCCGGGTCATCGGCGCCACGGCGGACGACATCGCACTGGCCCCTTCGGCCAGCTACGGCATGGCGGTCGCGTGCGCCAATCTGCCGCTGGCACCGGGACAACAGGTCCTGATGCTCAACGAGGAATTTCCTTCGACCATCTATTCCTGGCGCGAGCGGGCCCGCGCTGCCGGAGCCGAGGTCATCCTGGTCCCGCGTCCGGCCGACGACGACTGGACCAGCGCGCTGCTGGATCACATCACCGACCGGACTGCCGTGGCCGCTTTGCCGGTGTGTCACTGGACCGATGGCGCACTGCTCGACCTGGCGACCATCTCGGCGCGGCTGCGCCAGGTCGGCGCCACCCTCGCCATTGATGCCACCCAATCCATGGGGGCGTTCCCCTTCGACCTGGCGCGGATCCAACCGGACTTCGTTGCCGTAGCCGCCTACAAGTGGCTGCTCGGCCCGTACAGCACCGGCTTCCTCTACGTCGCCCCCCCGTGGCAGAACGGCACGCCGATCGAGCACAACTGGATCACCCGGGAGGGCTCGGAGGATTTCGCCCGTCTGGTGAACTATCGCGATACCTATCAGCCAGGCGCCCGCCGCTTCGATGTCGGGGAGCCCTCGAACTTTGGTTTGCTTCCTGCCGTGTGCGCCTCACTGCGCCAGCTGCTCGAGTGGCAGGTCGAGCGGATCGCCGAAACTCTGCGCCGCTCGACCTCGGACCTGGCCCGGCGGGCGGAGCGATTCGGGCTCACCGCGGTGGCCCCCGAACGGCGGGCTCCGCATTATCTCGGGCTCCGCTCCGCGGGCGGCCTTCCCGTCGGACTGGGAGAACGGCTCGCGGCGCACCAGGTCTTCGTCTCGACCCGGGGCGCCGCGCTTCGGATCACCCCCCATCTGTACAACGACTCGACCGACTTCGAACGCTTTGAGCGTGCTCTCACCCAATCCCTGAGCGGCTGACTACGGCCGCTCCGGCGGGGGCAGCCTCATCCCCTTCAGCTCCAGCCCCAGCAGCAGCCGGCCGATGGCCTCGGCCACCCGGCCCGATGGCGCCCGCCCCAGGTTTCCCAGTACCACCACCGTCAAGCTGTCATCCGGCAGATACCCCAGGTGGGTGATGAATCCGTTGATGCCGCCGCCGTGGCTGATGCTCCGGTGGCTTTCCAGCTTCCCGATGCCCAGCCCATAGGCATAGCTGGTAACCGAATCATTGTTGAGCCGAGCCGGCGTGATCATCCGTTGCAGCGAGGCCGGGCTTACCACCCGGTGGCTGAAGAGGGCCTGGCGCCAGGCCAGCAGATCGAGCACCGTGGAGCACATCGCCCCGGCCGCTCCCGGCGTGTTCATCCCGATGGGATCGTCGTTCTCCAGCACCCCGTTCCGCACTTCGTAGCCGCTGGCCCGATGAGGCATGATCGGGCGGTTGTCGCAATACGAGGTGGATCGGAGCCCGAGAGGGCCCAGCAGCTTCTCCTTGAGATACTGCCGGTAGGGCATGCCGGAGGCCTTCTCGATGATCATGCCTAACAAATAGTATCCGGAGTTGTTGTAGGCCCACTTCTCGCCCGGCGCAAAGTCGAAGGGCTCATTCCGGAACAGGGCCACCAGCTGGGTGTCCGGCAGTTCCAGCCGCGACGCTTCATTCCAGAACTTCGGGCCCAGCGAGGTATAGCTCTTGATTCCCGAGGTGTGCGTCAGCAGGTGGTGAATGGTGATTTTCTTCCCCTGGACGGGGTAATCCGGCAGGTACTTCGTCAGCTCGTCGTCCAGGCGAAGCTTGCCCGCATCCGCCAGCTGGAGAATGGCCGCGGCGGTGAACTGCTTGGTGATGGAACCGATCCGGTACACCGTTTCGGCCGAAGCCGGCACGGAAAGCTCAACATTGGCCAGGCCGTAGCCCCGGGCCAGGATGATGTCGTTTCCCTTCTGAATCGCCACGGACATGCCCGGGGTCCTGGTGCGGGCCATTTCGGCCTGGACCACCGAATCGACCCGGGCCAGCAGCGCGGCCCGGCCGTCCTGAGCGACGGCCGGGCCAATGAGCAGAGCGGTGAATGCAGTCGAAAGAACCGCGCTGCGACTCATGCCCCGTTGACCTCCTTGGTCGGGTGGGGCCAGCAGGTGGTCTGCCCGTACGGCCGCCCGGTATAGGGGTTGGATCCCAGTTTCCAGGGTATGTCGTACCGCAGCAGGTCGTTCAGGCGGTGGCCGCCCTCGAAACTCAGCTCCCGCTGGCGTTCGTTGATCACGTGCTGGATCGCTTCGGCCTGATTGCCCGCCGCGAGGGCGCCCAGTCCGACGTCGGCCCGGGCCGCATTGATCACGGCCATGGCGCCGGCCACGTCGCCCTGCTGAGCCAACGCCTCGGCTAGAATCAGCTGCGCCTCCTCGTAGCTCGCCAGCCGGATCGGGCTCGCCAGCGAGGTGTACTTGGTGGTGACCCAGAGATCGATGCCCGGGTTGAACGCGGGCCGGTTGGCATCCACCACCAGTACCCGGGGATCGTTCATCACCCGATAGGCATCGGCGATGACATAGGCACCCTGCTGGTCGGCCGACCGGAACAGCTTGTTCCACCGGCGGGCATTATCGGAGCCTCGGCCGGCATCGACCCGGAATCCCGGCGGGATCAGGTCGGCCGCCGCCTCCGCAGCGGCCCAGCTCTGGAGATTCATCTCGGTCCGGGCCAGACCTGCGCGCGCGAGATTGAGGATGTCGGTGTTTCCGGCCTGCTGCGCCAGCGTGATCGCCTCGAGGAACTGGGTTCGGGCAATGTCCAGTGCCGCACTCGGGGGCTGCTGGGCGCCGCCGTCGAAGGCCACGGCGCAGAAGGTCTCTCCCATCAGCAGGTAGGAATAGGCGCCGTAGGTCCGCACCTGGGCCATCAGCAGTGCGCGGTTGGTCACCTGCTCGTCGGTCCAGTTGCTGAGCTTGGTGAAGACCTGCTCGGACTGGAACCTGGCCGTGTGCAGGGGTCGCTGGATGCTGAAGTACCCGCCTTCGCAGGCGTCGGTGACGTAGGAATCCTCGCCGGCCGTGATCCCACGCTCGCCCCAGAGGTTCCCGGGGACGTTGGAGTTTGACGTCTCGTATTCGTCGGAGTGCACCGCACTGCCGCCGGTATAGTTGCTGTAGGCGCACTCGAAATCGCCCAGCACGCTGCCCGCCAGCACCGCCGCCAGGGTGGGATCGTTCAGCTGTTCGGTCGGGATCCGGCCGGGGTACTCCACGTCGAGTACGTCACTGCACGCGTTCAGGGCCAGGGCCGAGCACGCGATGAAGAGGAGGATGCGCATGGCGTTGTTCTCTCTCGTGTCGGTCATGGATCAGAAGGTGAGCCGCAGCATGCCGCGAATTCGCATCATCTGGGGCCACGATTCCTGGGTGTAGGTGTAGAACGAGGCGCCGTTGTCCACCCGGTTGGGGTTGATCTCCGGGTCGACCCACTCCACGCCGAAGTTGTCTTTCTGTCCCCGCCAGAGGATGGCCAGGTTCTCGGCCGAGAGCGTAAAGGACCCGCGGGACGCGCCCACGAAGCGGGTCAGCGAGGCCGGCAGCTCGTACGACGCCGCGATGGTCCGGAGCTTCATGAAGCCGCCGTCGAACATGCCCGACATGCCCCAGGTCTCACCGCCATCTCCCAGCAGCAGCTCGGTGCCCAGCCGGCCGGCCAGGACTTCACTGGTCCCCTCGAGAATTGCCTTGGAGCTGAAGAAAAAGTGATGGATAGCGCTGACGTCGCCCACCTGGACCATGTGCCCGCCCAGGTAATCGACCACGCCCAGCAGCCGGAACCGCCGGCCCAGCCTGAGGTCGGCCGAGAAGCTGCCGTACCACGAGGGCGTGGGGCGGCCCTGGTACAGCTGGGGCGCTTCGGCGCAGGGAACGACGGTGCCGTTGGGCACCCCGAGGATGGTGGACCCCGGGATCAGGTCGCCCCCTTCGCACATCGGGTCCAGTCCGATCGGCAGGGGAATCCCGGCGACCGGAATGGGGGTGATGGTGGAGCTGACCACATTCTTGTACCAGTACCCGCCCGGAGCATAGCCTTCGACAAAGAATTGCTGAATGAACGCGCCGGCGTTGGGAGTAATCGAGGGCGGCACCCCACCCAGGTCGGTGATCTTCGAATCGTTGCTGGCGTAGGTGAACCGCAGGTCCAGTCCCACATTATCCCGGCTGACCGGGGTTACATCGACCGCCAGCTCGATCCCCGAGTTCTTGGTTTCACCAATGTTGGTGAACTGGTTGCCGGGGAAGCCGCGGGACGGCTTGATCGGAATCGAGAGGATCGCGTCCTTGACCTTCTTGTTGTAGTAGGTGAATTCCACGCCCACCCGGTCGTTCCAGAGGCCGGCATCGAACCCCAGCTCCACTTCCTCGCCGATTTCCGGCTTGAGATCCGGGTTACCGAGGTTCTGCGGGGTGACGCCGCCCACGCCGCCGAAGCCCACCACGGGCTCGTAGGTCTGGATGGCGGAGAAGATGTCGGGCTGCTGGCCGGCCCGCCCCCAGGCCCCGCGCACCCGCAGCTGGGACAGGAAGCCCAGGCTGCTCATGAAGGGCTCCTCGCCCACCACCCAGGAGAGACCGAACTTGGGATACGAGGCGGCGTCGAAGTTGCTGCCGAAGGCGCTGTTGTCGTCCCGCCGCAGAGCGGCGGTCAGAAAGACCCGGTCCCTCCAGTTCAGCTGCTCCTGCACGTAGAACCCGAGGGTCTTGTTTTCCTGGAAACCCTCGGCCGCCGAAATGTTGGCGGAGCCGTCCACGTCGCACGGCCCCGGAATGGCGCAGACCAGGCCCTGGCCGAAGACCTCGTCGAACTGCTTGTAGTAGTACTGCGCGCCGCCCGACGTGGTGAAGGTAAGTTCGGATGTCGGCTTGAGGTCGACGGCCGCACCAGAGTCCACCGTGATGAAGGTGCTCCGAAGCTGGCGCGCGGTCGCCGATCCGTCGCTGGTGGCAAAGA
>DASTEX010000079.1:0-3331 GCA_035709185.1 Gemmatimonadales bacterium | reverse complement strand
TGATGCGGGACACAGGCATTATCATAATCTGGTCATCGTGCCCGGAACTCTCCAAATTTCTCGCCCTCCGCTGCCGGTGCTGGTACTCGGAGGCGGGATCACCGGTCTGGGTGTTCTCCGCATACTCGCGCGCAACGGCATTCCCCGCTGGCTCGTCGCCGGGCCGGCCGATCTGGCTTTTGCCTCCCGGCACGCGCGCGCCCTGCCGGCGCCAGCCGGCCGGGCCGCCCCGCCCGACGCCGGTCTCGCCCCGTTTCTCCGGGCCCTGCCGGTCGAGTCCGCCGTGCTCATCCCCTGTTCCGATGACTGGGTCCGGCAGGTCGCGCAACTGGATCCCGAGATCCGGACCCGGTTTCCTTCCGCCGTTCCCTCGCCCGAGGCCCTGGACCAGGCGATCGACAAGGGTCGCTTCGCCACCCTGCTGCAAGCGATCGGCGTGCCACATCCCCGGTCCTGGCCGCTCGAGGCGGGCGCGGGCCTGGACCACCTCCCGGCCGATGCCTTCCGACACGCGTTCCTCAAGCCTCGCGATTCGCAGTCCTTCTTTGCGCGCTACGGGGTCAAGGGGCTCTGGGTGGACTCGGCGGCTCTGGCACGGGACCGCCTGGAGGAGGTGACCGCCGCGGGGCTGGCGGTCCAGCTCCAGGAATACGTTCCGGGGCCGCCCACCAACCACGTCTTCATCGACGGCTACGCCTGCGCCGGTGGCGATATCCGGGGACTGCTGGTCCGCCGCCGTCTCCGCATGTACCCCGGCGATTTCGGGAACAGCACGCTGATGGTCACCATTGCGCCCGAGGAGGCGCCGGAGGCCGTGACCTCGGTCCGCCGCCTGGTCGAGGCGCTCTCCTTCCACGGCGTCTTCAGTGTCGAGTTCAAACAGAGCGAGGCGGACGGCCGCTACTATGCTCTGGAGATGAACGCCCGCCCGTGGTGGTACGTCGACTATGCCGCGCTCGCCGGCATGGATGTCATCCGCATGGCCTGGCTCGATGCCCGGGGTGAGCCGGTGCCGGAGGTGCGGCACTACCAGATCGGCCGGCGCTGCGTCTTCCCCTATTACGACTGGTTCGCCTTCCGCGAGCAGCGGGGCCGGCACCGCGCCGGGGTCTGGGGCTGGCTCTGGGGGCTGGTCGGGGCCGATCAGCCGGTCCTGCGCTTCAGCGATCCCGGGCCGGCCTGGAGGGCGGTACGAAGCCTGCTCCGCCGGCGCCGTGCCTCAGCCAAAGTGACCCGATGAGCGCGGCAGTCTCGGTTCGGGAGGTTCCCGAGGCCCAGTACGGCCAGTGGAGCCGGCTGGTCGCCCAGTCGCCTTCCGGGAGTCCCTACAGCACGCCGGAATACCTCGACGCCCTCTGTTCGGCGGCGGGAGGCAGTTTCGTCATCCTGGGCGCCTGGCGGGGTGAGGAGCTGGTCGGAGGGGTCGGGCTCTATCAGCGCGACTCCCGCTGGGGCCGCTTCGTATGGCCGCGGCTGCTGCTCTACTACAACGGCCCCGTGGTCCGGCAGTTCGATACCAAGTACCCCTCGCAGCGAACCTCCCGCACCGTGGACGCCCTTGGGGCGCTGGCGGACGCCGTCATGACCCGGGGCTACGGCAGTGTCCGGTTCAAGTGCCGGGCCCCGCTCGACGACCTGCGCCCCTTTTCGTCCCGCGGCTGGTCGGTTCGCGCCGGGTACACCTACGAAGTGCCGCTGGGCGATCTCCCGGCCCAGTGGGGAAGGGTGGAGCAGAACCTGCGGCGGCTGGTGGAGCGCGCCCGGCAGCAGGGCCTCCAGTTCGTCCGGGACGAGGATTTTGCCGCCTTCTACCAGCTTCACGAGCAGACGTTAGGCAGGCGGGGCATGGCCGGGTACCTGCCGCGGGCGGCCTTCGGGCGCTGGTTTGAACGGCTGAGCGCCTTGGGGCTGTGCCGCCTGTACCACGCCCGCATGCCCGACGGCCGGCCGGCCGCCTCTCAGCTGGTGCTCGCCGGCGCCCACCCGATGACCCATACCGTCTCGGCGGCGGCCGATCCCGCGCTCCAGAACACCGGGGCCAACCCGTTTCTCCGCTGGAGCGCCTTCGAGGCCCTGGCCGCCGACGGGTTCACCGGCAACGATCTCACCGACGCTTCCCTCAATCCGGTCACTCACTTCAAGGCCCAGCTGGGCGGGAATCTCTGCCTGACCCTGCTGGCCCGCTACGACCCCTCGCTGCGATGGAAGGCCGGCCAGAGCATCGATGCCGGCTATCGGGCCGCCCGGCGGATGGCCGCCGGCCTGTACCACCGTCTCGTCCGGCGTGAGCGGTCGGCTGACGGCTGACGGCTCACGTCCCACGGCTAACGGTCCAATGCATACCTCTCCCGAGCTGGTGGTACAGTCGCTGGAACGCCTCGGCGTCGATGCGGTCTTCGGGCTGCCCGGCACCCAGAACGTCGAGCTGTTCGACGCGCTCCGGCGGAGCCGGATCCGGACGGTCGTGGCGACCCATGAGCTCGCTGCCGGGTTCATGGCCAACGGTTATGCCCGGGCCAGCGGGCGGGTGGGCGTGGTGGTGGCGATCCAGGGCCCGGGGTTCACCTGGGCTCTCACGGCCCTGGCCGAGGCCCGGCACGATTCGGCGCCGCTGCTGCTGCTCACCGGCGTGCCGGAAGAGGGCCGCTGGTTTGCCCTCCAGGCACTCGACCAGGAAATGATGGCCGGTCCGGTGGCCAAGGCCGTGGTCCGGCCCCGCTCGGTTGAGTCGGTCGCCGAGTCCCTGGCCCGGGCGTACGCCCTGGCCTTGTCCGGCGAACCTGGTCCCGTTGTCTTCGAGCTTCCCGAGTTCAGGGGGGCCCGCTCAAGCGCCCCGGACCACCTGCCACCTCCGCCCGAACCTCCCCTCCCCGATCTGGCAGAGCTGACCGGCCTCATTCACCAGGCCCGGAGACCCGTCGTCTATGCCGGTCAGGGTTGTGCCGGGGGAGCGGCCGACCTGCGCCGCCTGGTGGAAGCGCTCAACGCGCCGGTGGCGACCACGTTGTCCGGGCGGGGTGTGGTGCCGGAGGATCATCCGCTGGCGTTAGGCATCGACCTGGGCCCCTCCGGGGTCGAGGCCCTCAATCGGCTGTTCGCCGGCGCGGACCTGATTCTGGCCCTGGGCTGCAAGCTTTCCCACAACGGGAGCGCCGGCTTCAGGCTGGCCCTTCCGGCCGATCGACTGGTCCACATCGACGCGTCGGCCGAAGTCCTGGGGGCCAACTACCCGGCGCGACTGACCATCGAGGCCGACCTGCCGGCGCTGCTCCGGCGGCTGGCGCCATCCGTCCGAGGATCGGGCCAGTGGACCAGCGAGGAAATCGATGCC
>DASTEX010000078.1:0-5569 GCA_035709185.1 Gemmatimonadales bacterium | reverse complement strand
AGCGCTGCGTGCGCGAGCTGGGGTTCCCCGGCGCGCAGATCGGCACCCACGCCAACCACTCGAACCTGGATGACCCGGCGCTCTTTCCGGTCTACGAGGCGGCCGAGTCGCTCAATGCCGCGCTGTTCGTCCATCCCTGGGACATGGTCGGGCGCGAGCGGATGCCGCGGTACTGGCTGCCCTGGCTGGTCGGCATGCCGGCCGAGACCTGCCTGGCGATCTGCTCGGTGATCTTCGGCGGGGTGCTGGAGCGCTTTCCCCGGCTGCGCCTCTGCTTTGCGCATGGCGGTGGCTCCTTCCCCGGCACCTTCGGACGGATTGCGCACGGGTTCCTGGCCCGGCCCGATCTCGTGGCCGTCAACACTCAGACCCCGCCGCACCAGGTCCTCGGGCGGTTCTATCTGGATTCGCTGGTGCACGACGGCGACATGCTGCGCCACCTGCTCCGCCTGGTGGGCGTGAACCGGGTGGCGCTCGGCTCGGACTATCCGTTCCCCCTGGGCGAATCGCCGCCCGGTCGCATCATCGACGCGATGGTGGACCTGAGCCCGGACGACCGTGGCCGGCTGCTGTCCGGGACCGCGCTCGAATTTCTCGACCGCTCCCCGGAGTGTTACCAGTGAGCGCGCCCGCCATCTCGCTGGATGAAGCCTTTGCCCGATCCCTCGACACCGCCGATCCGCTGGCGGGCTACCGCCAGCAGTTCGAGCTGCCGGCCGGCGCGGGTGGAGCACCGCTGATCTACCTGGTGGGCAACTCCCTGGGCCTCATGCCCCGCGCGGTGCGAGCCCTGATGGCCCAGGAGCTGGATGACTGGAGCCGGTTCGCGGTCGAGGGACACATGGCGGCCCGGACGCCCTGGTATTCCTATCACGAGATCTTCCGCGATTCGGGCGCGCGGCTGGTGGGGGCAGAACCGGGCGAGGTAGTGATGATGAACTCGCTCACGGTGAACCTGCACCTGATGCTGGTGACCTTCTACCGGCCGCAGGGGAAGCGGACCAAGGTCGTGATCGAGGAGAACCCGTTCCCCTCGGACGCCTACGCCATCGGGTCCCATCTGCGGGCCCGGGGAGTGGACCCCGGGAAAAACATCATCACCCTCCGGCCGCCGCCCGGACAGCCCACGATTCCGACCGACCAGATCGAAGGGGTCCTGCGCGAGCAGGGGAAGGAAATCGCGCTGGTGCTGTTAGGCGGTGTCAACTATTACACCGGCCAGCTGTTCGATCTGGGCCGGATCACCGAGGCGGCCCATCGGGCGGGCGCGGTCGCGGGGTTCGACCTGGCGCACGCCGCGGGCAATGCGGTGCTGTCGCTGCACGACTGGGAGGTGGATTTCGCGGCCTGGTGCTCCTACAAGTACCTCAACGCCGGTCCCGGCGCGGTGGGCGGCTGCTTCGTGCACCGGCGCCACGGCAGCCGGCTCGATCTGCCGCGCTTCGCCGGTTGGTGGGGCAACGATCCGGCCACGCGGTTCCAGATGGGGCTCGAGTTCGTGCCCCGCGAGGGCGCCGACGGTTGGCAGATCAGCAATCCCCCGATCTTCTCGATGACCCCGCTCCGGGCCTCGCTCGACCTGTTCGACCAGGCCGGAATGGCGGCGCTCCGCGCCAAGTCGGAATCCCTCACCGGCTACCTCGAGGCGCTGCTCCGCGCCATCCCCGGCAGCCCGGTTCGGATTCTCACTCCGGAAGATTCGCGGGAACGGGGCTGCCAGCTGTCGCTCCATGTTGCCGGCAAGGGACGCTGGCTCCATGACCGGCTCCGGGCCCTCGGCATCGTGACCGACTACCGCGAGCCGGACGTGGTGCGGATGGCTCCCGTGCCGCTCTACAACACCCATCATGAGGTATGGCGCACGGCGCAGGCCGTGCGGACGGCGCTGGCGCATGGTTGAGCGGGTGACCGTGGTCGGCGCCGGCCTGGGCGGCTCGCTGATGGCAGCGCTGCTCGGGTCGGAGGGCTGGGAGGTGGAGCTGGTGGAACGGCGGCTCGATCCCCGGCAGACCCACGCCGAGGAGGGCCGCTCGATCAACCTGGCCCTGTCGGAGCGCGGGATCCACGCGCTGGGGCAGGTGGGCCTGGCCGACCGGGTGCTGGACCAGGCCGTGCGGCTGCACGGTCGCCTGATGCACTCGGTGGACGGGCGGTTCGCCTATCAGGCCTACGGCCGGGGCGGGCAGGGGATCAACTCGGTTTCCCGTACCGATCTCAACCGGGTGCTGCTCGACGCCGCGGAACAGCAGCCGTCGGTGCGGATCCGGTTCGGTCTCCGGTGCGAGGACGTAGACCTGGAGCACGCCGCGGTGGAGCTGGAGGACGTGCGGAGTGGCGGCCGGGAGCGGCTCGCCGGCGACCTGGTGATCGGCGCCGACGGAGCATTTTCCGCGGTGCGGCGGCGACTCCAGCGGCTCGACCGCTTCAACTACCATCAGGCCTTCCTGGAGCACGGGTACAAGGAGCTCACCATCCCTCCGGCCGAGGGCGGCGGCTGGCGCCTGGAGCCCCACGTCATGCACATCTGGCCCCGGGGCGGGTTCATGATGATGGCGATGGCGAACCGGGAGGGGAGCTTCACCGTCACGCTGTACCTGCCGTTCGAAGGACCCAACGGCTTCGATTCGCTCCGCACTCCGGCCCAGGTCGAGCGCTTCTTTCAAACCTGGTTCCCCGATGCGGTGCCGCTCCTGCCCGATCTCGTCGATGCCTTCGCCGCCAACCCCACCGGTTCGCTGGTGACGGTGCGCTGTGCCCCGTGGCACGCCGGCGGGCGGGTGGTGTTGTTAGGCGACGCGGCCCACGCGGTAGTGCCCTTCTACGGCCAGGGCGCCAACGCCTCGTTCGAGGACTGTCTGGTGCTGCTCGACTGGCTCCGGCGCGAGCCGCGCCGGCCGGCCGCACTGGCGGGCTACCAGTCGGCCCGGCGGCCCCATACCGACGCGCTGGCCGACCTGGCGATCGACAACTTTCTCGAGATGCGTGACCGGGTGGCCTCGCCCCTCTTCCGGCTCCGCAAGCGGTTCGAGAAGCTGCTGCACGCAATGTTTCCCCGCTGGTATGTTCCGCTCTACTCGATGATCGCGTTCGCCCGGATTCCCTATGCCCAGGCCCGGGACCGGGCCCGGCGGCAGTGGCGGGTGGTGCTCGCGGTGCTGCTCGCGCTGGTCCTGCTGGGCCTGTTCCTGCTGAGGATGATATGGCGCTGACGTACTCGGATTACCTGATGCTGCCGGAGCTGCTCCGGCTCCAGCGGCCCCGCTCGGAACCGCCGGAGCACGACGAGATGCTGTTCATCGTGATCCACCAGGTCTACGAGCTCTGGTTCCGTCTGGTGCTCCACGAGACGGCAAAGCTCAACCAGGATCTATCGGCCGGCAACCTGTACGGCGCCATCCCGACCCTGAAGCGGATCCGCACGGTGTGGAAGACGGCGGTGCAGCAGCTCGATATCCTCGAGACCATGACGCCGCTCTCGTTTTCCTCTTTCCGCAACCGGCTGGACACGGCCTCGGGCTTTCAGTCGCTCCAGTTCCGCGAGCTGGAGTTCGCCTGGGGCTACAAGCGGCCCGAGCTGGCGCGGAGCGGATCACCGCTGCCGGACTTGGAGCCGATCCAGCGGCGGCTGCTGGAGCCGTCGGTCATGGATCACCTGTACAACTTCCTGGAGCAGCGCGGCGTGCCGATCCCGCAGGAGCTGCGCGACAAGGACATCACCGCGCCGACCCGGCCCAGCCCGGAGCTGCAGGACCGCATCCTCCAGGCTTACCACGACCAGCCGGAGCTGGTGATCCTGTTCGAGCTGCTGATGGATTTCGACGAGGGCTTCCAGGAGTGGCGCTACCGGCACGTCAAACTGGTCGAGCGCACCATCGGCGCCAAGCACGGGACCGGAGGCTCGGCCGGCGTCGAGTTCCTGAAGCGATCGCTGTTCCAGCCGTTGTTTCCCGATCTGTGGGCGGTGCGTCACCGGATGTGACTTACGGGTGCCGCGTGCCGAGTGCCGGGTGCCGGGTGCGGTACTGAGTTCCCCGTGCTGCGTTTTCATTGAACCCTGAACCAGGAACGGCACCCGGCACCCGGCACTCGGCACTCGGCACTGGGTATTGACCATGCTCTACGACATATCCCCCATCATCAGTCCCCGCCTCGCCGTCTGGCCCGGTGACACCCCGCCTTCCCGCGCGGTGCTGATGGACCTGGCCCGGGGAGACAGCGTGACGCTGTCCACCCTGCACGCCACGGTGCACCTCGGGGCCCACGCTGACGCCCCCAGCCATTACAGCCGGGACGCCGCAGCCATGCATGAGCGCGAGCTTTCGTTCTACCTCGGGACCTGCCAGGTGATGCGGGTGGGGGTGGAGCGGGGCGCGCTGGTGGAGCCGGATGACCTGACCGCTCCGGTGACCGTGCCGCGGGTGCTGCTCGCGACCGGGACCTATCCCGACCCGGAGCACTGGAACGACGACTTCGCCGCTCTCTCTCCCCGGCTGGTGGAAACGCTGCACCAGCGGGGGGTGCGCCTGATCGGGATCGACACCCCCAGCGTAGATCTGAAGGACTCGAAGGATCTCCCGTCCCACCAGGCGCTGCTCAAATACGACATGGCCAACCTGGAGGGGCTGGTGCTGAGCGAGGTTCCGGAAGGGATCTTCGAGCTGATTGCCCTGCCGCTCAGACTCGAGGGCTTCGACGGTAGTCCGGTCCGGGCCGTGCTCAGGACGCTCCCAGCCACGCTACCATCTTCATCTCCACCGCGATCGGCGTAGGCAGGCGGGTCACCTCCACCGTGGTGCGCGCCGGACGGTTGCGGGTGAAGTATTCCCCGTAGACCCGGTTCAGCGTGGCGAAGTCGTCCCGCATATTGGTGAGAAACACGGTCACATCGACCACGTCGTCCAGGCTGGCCCCGGCCTCTTCGAGCACCGCCTTGATGTTCTCGAGCGTGCTCCGGCACTGGACCGCGAAATCGTAAGACGCGGGCTCGCCCGACGGACTCAGGACTACCCCCGGGATCTCGCTGGATCCCCGCTGGCGCGGTCCGATGCCGCTCAGAAACAGGAAGGGCCCGACTCGCCGCGCGTGAGGATAGGGGCCCACCGGCTCGGGCGCCCGCCGGCTCTCGATCGCGTCGCTCATAGCTTGACGCAGACGTTCTTGGGCTCGGTGAAGAACCGGATGGCTTCCTCGCCGCCCTCGCGCCCGACGCCGCTCTGCCGCATCCCGCCGAAAGGGACTCGAAGATCGCGCAGCAGCCAGCAGTTGACCCAGACCGTGCCGCACGCGATCGCATCCGCCAGGCGATGGGCCCGGGTCAGGTCATCGGTCCAGACCGAGGCGGCCAGGCCGTAGGCGCTGTCGTTCGCCAGCGCGATGGCCTCGGCGTCCCCTTCGAATGGGGTCACCGTCACCACCGGTCCGAAGATCTCTTCCTGGTTGACCCGGCAGCCCATGGCGAGCCCGGTGATGACGGTCGGCTCTACGAAGTACCCGCCCCGGCAGCGCTCCGGCAGGTTGGCCGGTACGCCGCCACCGCAGAGGATCCGGCCGCCTTCTTCCTTCGCCAGCG
>DASTEX010000077.1:0-2173 GCA_035709185.1 Gemmatimonadales bacterium | reverse complement strand
TTCGAGGTGCCGTCGGATCCCAAGACGACGTTCAATGTCGGAATCGTCCGGGGCGGAACCGCCGTGAATGCGATCGCGGCCAGCGCCGCGATGGTGGTGGACCTGCGCTCCGAGAGCGGCGAGGAGCTGGCCCGCCTCGATGCCCGCTTCCGGCGCGCCGTGGAAGAAGCCGTGGTGGAAGAGCGGGCTCGCTGGCCGATGTCGAGCGCGCCCCTCACCGCACGGTGGGACACTCTGGGTATTCGCCCGGGCGGAGTGGTGCCGGAGTCGAGCACCATCGCCCGGATGGCGGTTGCCGCCGGCAAACAGCTCGGCGTTTCGGTTCGATTCGCCTCGGCCAGTACCGATGCCAACATCCCGATGAGCCTCGGAATCCCCGCCCTCGCGGTCGGTCACGGAGGCCGCGGCACCGCGGAGCACTCTCTGACCGAGAGCTACGAGGATGGGCCCCACGGGTACCGCGGTCCCCAGTGGCTCCTGCTGCTGGCCGCGGCGCTGGATCGCGCCCCCGCGGGAAGCCCACAGGCCCCCTCGAGCTTCCAGGCAGTCTCCTTCCTGGGCGACACCTTACGGGAATTTCCGCTCTCGGCCGCTGCTCGGGCCCGCTCTGAGCAGCAGCTCGCCGAAGCCAGGGCCGCCTTCGAGCGGGCCCCGGAGAATGCCGACTCCATCGTCTGGCTGGGGCGGAGGCTCGGATATCTGGGACGAATCCGCGAGGCGATCGAGGTCTACACCAGGGGTATTGCCCTTCACCCCGACAACCCGTGGCTCTATCGTCACCGGGGACACCGCTACATCACCGTGCGGGAGCTGGACAAGGCAATCGCCGATTTCGAGCGCGCCCGGGCCCTGGTTGCGGGCCGCCCCGACCAGGTGGAGCCCGACGGACAACCCAATGCCCTGAATCAGCCGATCGGCACCCTCCATTCGAATATCATGTACCACCTGGGCCTGGCATACTATCTCAAGGGCCAGTTCTCCCGGGCCATTCCCATCTACCGTGCCGAGCTCGCCTCGGCGCACAACGACGACCGCAGGGTCTCGACCGCGCACTGGCTCTACATGGCGCTCCGGCGTCTGGGAAGAGCGAACGAAGCGGCCCGGGTGCTGACCCCGATTCGGCGGGACATGAACGTCATCGAGAACGACGCCTATCACCGCCTGCTGCTCCTCTACAAGGGAATCCTCCCGGCCGATTCGGTGCTGGCGGTAACCCCATCGGGCGAGATGTCGGTCACTGACGCCACCGCCGCCTACGGGATCGGGAACTGGCACCTGTACAACGGACGCGCCTCGGCCGCCCGGGAGATCTTCCGGCGGATCGTGGCCGGCGGGCAGTGGGGGGCTTTCGGATACATCGCCGCGGAAGCGGAGCTGGCGCGGAATCGGTGAACGGTGAACGGTGAACGGTGAACGGTGAACAGTGAACAGTGAACGGTGACTCCATGACCACGATCGAGACCCGCAGAGCCAGATATCCCGATGTCCGAAACCTGATCGGAGGGGCCCGGGTCGAGGGAAAGGGCCCCTTCCTCGACGTCGAGGCTCCCGCCGATGCGTCCCTGCTCTCCCGGGTCCCCCTCTCCACCAAGGCCGAGCTCGACCGGGCGGTGGCGGCGGCGGGCGCCGCCTTTCCCGGGTGGGCCGGGACACCGCTCAAGGAGCGGGTGCAGGTGTTCTTCCGTTACCGGACCCTGCTCGAGCAGCACATGGACGAGCTGGCCGGCCTGGTTACCGAGGAGCACGGGAAGCTGCCGGAGGAGGCCCGGGCCGAAGTGCAGAAGGCCATGGAGGTGTGCGAGTTCGCCTGCTCATTGCCCCAGATCGTCGCCGGAGAGGTCCTCGAAGTGAGCCGGGGGGTGGAATGCCGGAGCGACCGCCACCCCCTCGGCGTCGTGGCGTCCATCGCACCGTTCAACTTTCCGGTGATGATCCCCAGCTGGACCATTCCCAACGCCCTCGCCCTGGGCAACTGCCTGGTGCTCAAGCCTTCGGAGCTGGTCCCGCTCTCCGCGGCGCGGCTGGGCGAGCTGCTCACCGAAGCCGGGCTGCCTCCCGGGGTGTTCAGCATCGTCAATGGGGGACAGGAGGTCGTCGAGGCGATCTGTGACCACCCCGATATCGCCGCCATCAGCTTCGTGGGCTCGACCCGGGTAGCCAAGCTGGTCTATCG
>DASTEX010000076.1:0-5864 GCA_035709185.1 Gemmatimonadales bacterium | reverse complement strand
GTACGCCTTCGTCTCCGATCAGTACTTCGAGGGGCTGGGCACCCCCATGCTGCGGGGACGGGGCATCACCGCCCTGGACCGCCCGACCAGCCAGCCCGTGGTGGTGATCAACCAGGCGTTCGCCGACCGCTTCTTCCAGGGTCAGGACCCGTTAGGCAGGCGGATCTACCGCGGGGGCGATACCGCGGTCGTAGTCGGGATCGCGGCCAACGGCAAGTACAACCAGATCACCGAGGCGGCCCGCCCGTTCATCTGGCGGCCTCTCGATCAGAACTGGCGGGGCCGGCTCCATCTCTTCGCGCGCACCAGCGGCGACCCGAAGGCGCTGGTGGAAACGCTGCGAGCCGAATTCGCCTCGGTCGATCCGTCGCTGCCGTTCCTCGATCCCCGGACCATGACCGAGCAGATGCTGCCGTCCACCATTGCCCAGCGGATCGGGGCGCGGATGCTGGGGCTCTTCGGCACCCTGGCGCTGATTCTCTCCGCCCTCGGCATCTATGGCGTCATGGCCTACAGCGTGAGCCAGCGCACCCGCGAAATGGGCATCCGCCTGGCGCTCGGTGCGGCTCGCGAGCGGGTGGTGCAGCTGGTGCTCTTCCAGAGCGCGCGCTGGGCGCTGCTGGGGCTGCTGGTTGGCGCGGGCCTGGCGTTCGGCGCCGGCACCCTGCTCCGGAGCCAGCTGCTCGGCGTACCCGCGGGCGACCCGGTCACGTACCTGGTCATCGCTACGCTGCTGATGGGCGTGGCCCTGGCCGCCAGCGCCATCCCCGCGCTCCGGGCGGCGCGGATCGATCCGATAAAGGCGTTGCGGACCGAATAGCCGAAGACGGTCGAAGACAGTCGAAGGCAGTCGAAGACCGTCGAAGAGGGTCAACCCCCTTCGACCGCCTTCGACCATCTTCGACCTTCATCCCGGGAGCTCGACATGCTGTCCGATCTCCGTTTCGCCGTCCGCAGCCTCCTGCGCTCTCCCGGATTCACCATTGCCGCGCTGCTGACGCTCGCCATCGGCATCGGGGCCAACGCCGCCGTGCTCGCGGTGGTGAATGCGGTGCTGCTCCGACCGCTGCCCTGGCCCACGGCCGACCGGTTGGTGACGGTGAGCGAGTATCCCCGGCTGCGCGAGCAGGTGATGGCCGAAGGCGTGGACCTCGTGTCCTGGCCCAATCTGGAGGACTGGCGGCGTCGGCAACGCACCTTCGAGCGGATCGTGGGCTATCGGTACGGTCTCTTCAGCCTGACGCGGGCCGGGGATCCCGAGGCCCTGCTCGGAGCCAGCGTCAGCTGGGACTTTTTCGACGTGACCGGCACGCCTCCGCGGCTGGGGCGCGGGTTCCGTCCCGAAGAGGACATCCCCTCGCCGCCCCGGGTGGTCGTGATCAGCCACCGGATCTGGCTGGAACGGATGGACGGGCGGGCCGACGCCGTGGGACGGGCGCTGGAGGTCGATGGCCAGCCCTACACCGTAATCGGCGTGATGGATGAGGGCTACGAGTTTCCCGCCGCCCTGCCGCAGGGGATCACCATCGACGTCCGCACCGCCGAGCTGTGGATCCCGCTGCTGGGGCAGCGGCCGAATGATGCCCGGGGCAATCGCAACTTCATGGCGCTGGGGCTGCTGCGGCCGGGGGTGGACGTCGCGACGGCGCAGGACGACATGAACCGGGTCGCCCGGGAGCTGGAGCAGGAATATCCCGACCAGAACTCGGGCCAGAGTGTCCGGGTGACCCTGCTCCGGGAACGCTGGATCGGCCACGTCCGGCCGGCACTCCTGATTCTCCTCGGTGCCATTGCCAGCGTGCTGCTGATCGCGTGCGTGAACGTCGCCAACCTGATCCTGGCGCGAGGCCGGACCCGGATGCGTGAGCTGGGGGTACGAACGGCGCTGGGGGCTTCGCCCGGACGCCTGATCCGGCAGCTGGGCGTAGAGTATCTCGTGCTGGCCGGAATGGGCGGACTGCTGGGACTCTTCGTCGCCTGGCTCTCGTTGCGCGGCCTGCTGCTCCTGCGGCCGGAGAATCTCCCTCGCGCCGCGGCGATCCGGCTGGATGGCTGGACCCTGCTGATGACCGCCGGTCTCACCCTTCTGACCGCCGTGCTGGTGGGACTGGCGCCCACGCTCCGGCTTACCCGCGGCAGCAGGCTGGCAGGCGATTCGCCGCGTACCGGTGGGCAATCTCCCGCGGGCACCCGGGTGCGCCACGCGCTCACGGTGGCCCAGGTCGCGGTATCGCTCATGCTGCTGGTGGGTGCGGGCCTGCTGCTGAAGAGCTTCGTCGGTCTCACCCGCGCCCGGCTGGGATTCGACCCGGTCGGAGTGATGACGGTCGGGACCCTCCTGCCGATCTCGCGCTATCCCGGAACCGACAGCTGGCATCCCTTCTTCCAGAAGACCCTCGATCGGCTCACTGCCGATCCCGCCATTACCGCGGCCGCCATGGTGAATGTGCTGCCGCTCAGCGGCTTCGGCGAGTCGTCCTCGCTCCAGATCGAAGGCCGCGAGCCGTTTCCCGATGGGGAAGAACCGGAAGTGATGGTCCGATACGTTACGCCGGGTTACTTCGACGTGATGCAGATTCCCCTGGTGGCCGGCCGGAGCCTGATCGAGGCCGACGATTCGACCGGCGGGCGCGTGGTGCTGGTATCCCGGGAGCTGGCACGGCAGTTCTTCGGGGGCAACGCGGTGGGCCGGGCGATTCGACTGTACGGTGAGCGGCGCGAGATCGTGGGCGTGGTCGGTGACATCCGCGATCTCGGGCCGGCCCGGGAGCCACCCACCATGCTTTACCTGCCCTCGGCCCAGGTGGCGTCACCGGTGGGATTCTTCGTGGTGCGTGGACGGCTCGATCCGGGTTCCCTGGGCAGCCGGGTTCGTGAGGCGGTGCTGTCGGTGGATGATCAGCAGCCGCTGGTGAACGTGAGGCTGATGAGCAGCTACGTGGATTCGGTTCTGGGCCAGCGCCGGTTCACGGCGGCGTTGATGGCGGTATTTGCGCTCGTGGCTCTCGGGCTGGCGGTCATTGGCCTCTATGGCGTCATCGCCTACATGGTGAGCCAGCGAACCCGCGAGATCGGCATCCGGCTCGCCGTGGGCGCCACGACCGCGGGGGTGGCGGCACTGGTGCTGCGGCAGGGCCTCCGGCTGGCCCTGATCGGCGCGGTCGTGGGGCTGATCCTCGCCGGCCTGCTGAGCCGCCTGCTGGGCCAGCTGCTTCACGGCGTCAGCCCGCTCGATCCGCTGGTGTACGGCGGGGTCACGCTGACCCTGCTGCTGGTGGCGGCGGCGGCGTCGTTCTTCCCGGCCCGCCGGGCCGCGGCGGTGGACCCGGTGCGGGCGCTCAAGACCGAATAGAGGTCGGAGACAGTCGAAGACGGTCGAAGATGGACGAAGATGGTAAACCGCCTTCGACTTACTTCGACCGCCTTCGACCATCTTCGACTAAGTTGAAAGCATGTCCTCGCCGCCGCTGGTGCTCATCGCTGACGACCAGCCCGACGTGCTCGAGGCCCTCCGGCTTCTCCTCAAGGCCGAAGGGTATCGTACCGTCACGGCCCACGTGCCCGAAGGCGTGATAGCGCTGGTCGAGCAGCACCGGCCCGACGCCGCCCTGATCGACCTCAACTACACCCGCGATACCACCTCCGGCCGCGAAGGGCTCGACCTGCTCTCCCGCATTCGCGCCCTCGATCCCACGCTGCCGGTGATCGTGATGACCGCGTGGGGCAGTATCGACAAGGCGGTCGAGTCGATGCGAATCGGCGCCCGCGATTTCGTCGAGAAACCCTGGGACAACACCCGCCTGCTGACCACGCTGCGCAACCAGATCGAATGGGCCCGGGCCATCCGGACCGGCCAGCGGCTGGCGCAGGAAAACGAGCTGCTCCGGAGCGACCAGCTGCCGGTGCTGATTGCCGAGTCGCCGGCCATGCAGCAGGTGCTGGCGCTGATGAAGCGGATTGCCCCGTCCGACGCGAACGTCCTGATCACGGGGGAACACGGCACCGGCAAGGAGGTGGTGGCGCGGTGGATTCATGCCGCGTCGGCCCGCAAGGGTCGCGCGCTCGTGATCGTCAACGCCGGGGGCCTGCCCGAAGGCACCTTCGAGAGCGAATTGTTCGGCCATGTGCGGGGCGCGTTCACCGATGCCAAGACCGACCGGGTCGGCCGGTTCGAGCTGGCCGACGGCGGTACGCTGTTCCTGGACGAGATCGCCAATCTCAGCCTGTCGCAGCAATCGCGCATTCTCCGGGTGCTTCAGACCGGCGAGCTGGAGCGGGTAGGCGACTCCCGTACCCGCAAGGTGGATGTCCGCGTGCTCGCGGCGACCAATGCCGATCTCCGCGGCGAAGTCTCGGCCGGGCGGTTCCGGGAAGATCTGCTGTTCCGCCTCAACACCATCGAGATCGCGCTGCCGCCCTTGCGGGAGCGGCGCGAGGACATCGCACCGCTGGCCCAGTATTTCCTCACCCGCTACGGCGCCAAGTATCGTTCGGCGGCGAAGGGATTCAGCGCCGCCGCGCTCGCCGCCCTGACCGGCTACGCCTGGCCGGGCAACGTGCGGGAGCTGGATCATTGCGTGGAGCGGGCCACGCTGATGGCCCGCGATCCGATGGTCGAGGTACCGGACCTGGGACTGGCCCGGCCGGGCGCGCCGGCATCGGGTGACCGGCAGCGCACGCTGGATGACCTGGAGCGTGATGCCCTCCGGGCGGCGCTGGCCGAGCACGGGGGCAACGTGCAGCAGGCGGCCAGGGCGCTGGGCCTGTCGCGCAGCGCGCTCTATCGCCGTATTGAACGCTACGGTCTCTGACGCCCCGTGCCGGCTCCGCTCGATCGGCGGGTACTCGGTTTCGCACTCCTGGCCGGATTGCCGGCCGCCATCGTCGCTCTGGTGGTGATCGCCCGTTCCGATCTCCCCGGTCCGGTGCGCGTGATCCTGCTGCTCGGTGTCGGCGGTACCTGGATCGCCGGCGCCCTCGCCGCCCGCGCCAGTGTGATCAACCCCCTGCACACGCTCGCCAGCCTGCTCGCCGGAGTACGGCAGGGTGACTTCACCCTCCGGGCCCGCGGCGCCGATGCCGGCGACCCGATGGGCGCGGTCTGGCTCGAGTTCAATACCCTGGGCGAGGGGCTCCAGCAGCAGCGGCTGGGCGCGCTGGAGGCGACCGCGCTGCTGCGCCGGATCATGGAGGAGATCGACGTAGCCGTCTTCGCCTTCGACGAAGGTGGACGGCTCCAGCTGGTGAATCGCGCCGGTGAGAAACTGTTAGGCGAGCCGGCTGAGCGGCTGATCGGGCGCACCGCCCGCGACCTGGGGCTGGACGAGGCGCGTCGGCTGGAGGCGGGCCGGACCCTGGACGTCACCTTCGCCGGTGGATCGGGCCGGTGGCAGGTCCGGCGCAGCAGCTTCCGTCAGAGTGGGCGGCCGCTCGAGATGATCGTGCTGTCGGATCTGACCCGGACCCTGCGGCAGGAGGAACGGCTGGCCTGGCAGCGGCTGGTGCGGGTGCTGAGTCACGAGATCAACAACTCGCTGGCACCGATTCACTCGCTCGCGGGGACCCTCACTCGTCTGGTGGACCAGCACCCATCGCCCGACACCACCGCCGACCTCCGGCGGGGGCTGGAGGTCATCGCGGCCCGGTCAGAGGCCCTCAACCGGGTCATGGCTTCATATGCCCAGCTGGCCCGATTGCCGGCTCCGGTGCTCCGCCCGGTCCGGGTGGAGGATTGGGTCCACCGAGTCGCCGCGCTGGTCGCCAACCCTTCGCTCAGTGTGGTATCGGGCGCCGACGTGGTGCTTCAGGGCGACGGTGACCAACTCGACCAGCTGCTGATCAACCTCGTCAAGAACGCGCTCGAG
>DASTEX010000075.1:0-3181 GCA_035709185.1 Gemmatimonadales bacterium | reverse complement strand
ACCCGGTACCCGGTACCCGGCACCCGGCACTCCTACGGAGCCCCCATGCTTTCGATTTTCGCCTTGCTTTTCGCCGTTTCCCAGTCGCCCGATACCCTGCTGACCGTGGCAAAGTACCTCGAGCTCGAGAATGTCTCCGATCCGAAGATCTCGCCCGACGGACGCATGATCGTCTATACCCGCCAATGGGTCGACCAGGTCAACGACAAGTGGGAGTCGGCCATCTGGGTGATGGATGTCGACGGATCACGCCACCGGTTCCTGGTGAAGGGCGGGGGGCCGGTCTGGTCCCCCGACGGCTCCCGGATCGCGTACATCGCCCCGTCGGAAGAGCCTAAAGGGGCCCAGATCTTCGTGCGCTGGATGGATTCCGAAGGGGCTGCGACGCAGATCACCCGCCTCACCGAGGCGCCGGGCAACATCAAGTGGTCCCCCGACGGCAAGTCCATCGGCTTCACCATGTTCGTTCCCAAGTCGGATGACTGGGCGATCGAGTTACCGCCGCCGCCCTCCGGCGCCAACTGGACTCCGCCGCCGAAGGTGGTGAACCGGCTGCACTACCGGATGGATCGGGCCGGGATGATGCGCACGGGGTACACCCACCTGTTCACGATTCCCGCCGACGGCGGTACCCCCCGGCAGATCACTTCCGGTGACTGGAGCGTGGGAGCGCCGTTCGATGGCCTGGTGTTCCAGGCCGGATGGGACTGGCTGCCGGGCGGGAAGAGCGTGGTGATCGAGGCGCTCACCGACCCCGAGGCGGACTACACCTACCGGGCGTCGCACCTCTACTCGGTAGATCTGGCCACGGGGAAGCTGAAGCAGCTGACCACCGAGCCCGGGTTCTGGATGACGCCGGTGGTATCACCCGACGGCTCGCGGATTGCCTTCAACGGCCACCCGGCCACGCGGCAGACCTACAAGGCGATGGACCTGTACCTGATGAACGCGGACGGCACCGGGATCCGGAGCCTCAGCGCCGGGATGGACCGGGATCCCTCCTTCTTCGGGATGGGTGGGCTCCTCTGGGCTCCGGATGGGAGCGGCCTCTACATCTCGCCGGAGAATCACGGCAGCCGGAACGTGCTCTTCATGCCGGTGGACGGCTCGGGAGCCAAGGCCGTGACCACCGGTCCGCAGGTGATCATGCTGGGCGGGATATCCCGGACCGGCGTGCTGGCGGCCACCCGCACCACCTTCACCGAGCCGAACGATGTGGTGCGCATCACCCGCAACCGCCAGGGCGCGGACGTCCGCCAGCTCACCGAGGTCAACCACGACCTGCTGGCGGGCCGGCGGCTGGCCCAGGCGGAAGAGATCTGGTACCCCTCCACCGGCGGGGCCAAGGTACAGGGGTGGATCGTGAAGCCGATCGGTTTCGACCCTAACAAGCGGTATCCCCTGCTGCTGGAGATCCATGGCGGGCCCCACGGGATGTACTCGGTCGGCTTCGATTACATGTGGCAGGCCTGGGCGGCCAACGGATATGTGGTCTTATATACGAATCCGCGGGGCAGCACCGGCTACGGCACCGCCTTCGGGAACGCGATTGACCAGGCGTATCCCAGCGTGGACTACGACGACCTGATGGCCGGGGTCGATACCGTGATCGGCCGCGGCTATGTGGACACGACCCGGATGTACGTGGCCGGTTGCTCCGGCGGTGGCGTGCTCTCCAGCTGGGTGATCGGCCACACGACCCGGTTTGCCGGGGCAGCGGTCCGGTGCCCGGTGACCAACTGGCTCAGCATGGCCGGGCATACCGACGTTCCGCTCTTCACCCACAACTTCTTCGGTGCGCCGTTCTGGGAGAAGCCGGACCAGTGGCTCAAGCAGTCTCCGCTGATGTACGTCGGCAACGTGAAGACGCCCACCCTGATCATGACCGGCAATCTCGATCTCCGGACCCCGATGCCCCAGAGCGAGGAGTACTACGCCGCCCTCAAGCTCCGGCGGGTGCCGACGACGCTGCTCCGGTTCGAGAACGAATGGCATGGGACCGAATCGATGCCGTCGAACTGGATGCGGACCCAGTTGTACATGATGAGCTGGTTCCGGAAGTATCCGGGAGAAACCCCGTAAGATTGCAGAATGCAGAATGCAGAGTGCAGAGTGCAGAGTGCAGAGTGCAGAGTGTAGAGTGTAGAAGGGTCTCGAAGGACTTTACTCGCCGCTCGCGTCCCGTGACGCGGGTCAAGGAGGCTCCATGAGGTACCTGTTATACGGCTGCTCCATCCTGCTCGCCGGATCCGCTCTCGCGGCCCAGGAGCGGCCCTCGGATACCCTGCTCACGGTGAACCGCTATCTCGATTACGAGACCGCCGGCCAGCCGGTTCCCTCACCCGACGGCTCCCAGGTCATCTGGTCGCGCTCGTCGGTGGACCGCATGAAAGACCGGTTCCAGTCGAGTCTCTGGCTGATGAATGCCGACGGGACCAGGCAGCGGTTCCTGGTGCAGGGCTCGAGCGCCGTATGGTCGCCCGACGGGACCCGCATCGCGTATCTCGCCGAAGGCGAGCCCGGCGGCAACCAGATCTGGGTCCGCTACATGGACGCGGAAGGCGCCACCACCCAGATCACCCGCGAGCTCAAGGCGCCGGGCAACATCCGGTGGTCACCCGACGGCAAGTGGATCGGGTTCTCGATCTTCGTACCGACGCCGGCTTCCTGGAAGATCGATCTGCCGTCGGCTCCGGCCGGCTCCGAGTGGACCAAGACTCCCCGCATCATCGAGTCGCTCCACTACCGGGCCGACCGGCAGGGATGGCTGGAGGACGGGAACCTTCACCTGTTCACGGTGCCGGCCACCGGCGGCACGCCGAGAGCCATCACCAAGGGTCCCTGGAACGTGGGCGCGCGGGGTATCGGACTGCCGGGCGGCGTGAGCTGGGACTGGCTGCCCGATGGCAAGGCGGTCGTGGTGGAAGGCAACGACGATCCCAAGGCCGACATGCAGCGGCTGCGCTCCGACATCTTCCGGGTCGACCTCGCGACCGGAGAGAAGCGCCGGCTGACGGACGGCGCCGGATTCTGGAGCAGCCCGCAGGTTTCGCCCGACGGCCGGCTGATCGCGTTCCTGGGCCGTTCCAATCCGGAAGACACGTATCGCACGTCGGTCCTCCACACCATGGCGCTCGACGGCAGCGGTCTCTCGGCGCTGACCTCGTCACTCGACCGGGAT
>DASTEX010000074.1:0-5532 GCA_035709185.1 Gemmatimonadales bacterium | reverse complement strand
GTCCGGGTCGGCCAGGTGCCAGTCGGCGTGCATCGAGAGGATGGTGGCGTCCGGATCGCGATCCTGAATCAGAGCGGTGGCCCAGACCAGGGCCGGCGCCGTCGACGCCGCCCGGGGCTCGATCAGCACCTGACTGGCGGGAAGGCCGGTCGCCTCGCGCAGCGGCTCGGCCAGTTGGGGGCCGGTCACCAGCAGCATCCGCTCACGACTTACGACCGGGGCGATTGCTTCGAAGGTGGTTACCGCCGTCGGCCGGTCGCCGGCCAGCGGCAGCAGTTGCTTCGGATGCGAAGGAGAGCTGAGGGGCCAGAACCGGGTGCCGGAGCCCCCGGCCAGAATGACGGCCCAATCCATTACCGCGGTGCCTCGTGCCGGGTGCCGGGTGCCATGTGCCGTTCTGGGTTCATGGTAGCTGGGTTCTACCGTCTATGGTCCAACCACACAGTACCGGGCAACTCAGAACGGCACTCGGCACGCGGTACCCGGCACCCGGCACTTGCAGTTACAACGCCTCGCTCAGCGCCGGCCGCTGCCGTCGCATGAGATACAACAGCTCACCCAGATCGGCGTCCGGCTTTGCCAGCACCACCAGGGCGGCGCCGTCCTCGACCAGGCCGATGACGGCCGGCCCGGCGGCGAACTCGACGATCGCAGTGAACGGCTGTCCCAGGCGGGAGACCGCACCCAGCTCCGTGAGCTGGCGAACCACCGTGGCGGCCAGGGCGGAAAGCGCGTCTCCGTCTACCCCGGAGGGGAGGGCGTGGTCGATCAGGAGACCGTCGCCCGAGATGATGGCGGCACCAGTCACTTCCGATCGATTGACGAGGCCTTGAAGCAGAGTGCGAAGCACGGCCCAACTCTAAGACGGCCGAACCGCGGAAGTCAAGAAAAATCCATGGGTTG
The DNA here is from genome assembly GCA_035709185.1 of Gemmatimonadales bacterium. Taxonomy (GTDB): domain Bacteria; phylum Gemmatimonadota; class Gemmatimonadetes; order Gemmatimonadales; family GWC2-71-9; genus SZUA-320. The sequence continues at coordinate 4,629 of DASTEX010000074.1, read as the reverse complement.
ACCGCCTTCGGCGCGGCTCTTAAGCTTCCGCCGATGCGCCTCGGTTTGCTTGCTGCTGCCGGCCTTGCCGGACTCGCCGCGTGCGGCGATGACAATCAACTGCCCGACCCCGTTTTCAATAACGTCGTCGACACGGTCGAGGTGTATGCCATCTCGGGGACGGAAGTCTTCCGTCCCAGCGGATACGCCATGACCGAACGGCGTGCCGTGCGGCTCGACCAGAGCACCAGCGCCGACTTCGGGTTTGATATCACGTCGGACGGCCGCCCGGTATTTCTGCCGGGCGCCATGATCGGGCAGCCGGGATCGAGCGGGCTCGATCCGGGACTTCAGCTGATCGACGATGAATTCGTCGCCATCGCGGTGGCACCGACCACCGGATACCTGACGCTCGACAGCGTCTTCGTAGCTCTGGGCGACGTCCTCATCATGCGGAGCCGGATCCCCGGCGGATGCTTCTACGGACTGCCCGGCTACGGCAAACTGGAAGTCATCGAGCTCAACCAGGACACTCGAACGGTCAAGTTTCAGGTCCTGGCTAATCTGAATTGCGGCTACAAGGGCCTTCTGCCCGGCACGCCAAGCCAGTAGGGCAACCGTGATCGACATCAAACGCCTCCGCCAGGATCCGGAGGCGGTGCGCGCTGCGCTCCGCCGCCGGCTTGATCCGGGCGTAGACGCCATGATCGACCGGATGCTCGAGCTGGACCGGCGCCGGCGGGAAGCACTGGTGCAGGTGGAGACGCTGAAGGCCTCCCGCAACGCCGCCTCCGAGGAAGTCGCGCGCCGCAAGCGCGCCGGTGAGCCGGCCGACGACCTGCTGGCCCGGCTCAAGACCTCATCGGACCAGGTGAAGCAGCTCGACGCCGATGTCCGGGAGATCGACCAGCAGCTCGATGCCCTCGTGCTTACCGTCCCCAACCCGCCGCATGCGAGCGTACCCGACGGCGACGGTACCGCCAATCCGGTGGTCCGGACCTGGGGCGAGCCGCAGAAATACGCATTCCAGCCGAAGCCTCACTGGGAGATCGGCGAGAAGCTGGGCCTCTTCGATCTGGCGCGGGGCGCCAAGCTGACCGGCTCGGGGTTCCCGCTGTTTACCGGCGCCGGCGCCCGCCTGGCCCGCGCGCTGATCCAGTTCATGCTGGATCTGCATACCCGCGAGCACGGCTACACCGAGGTGAGCCCGCCGTTCCTGGTCAACACCGACACCATGACCGGCACGGGACAGCTCCCCAAGTTCGCCGACGATCTCTACAGCGTGCCGGGCGACGATCTCTGGCTCATTCCCACGGCCGAAGTTCCGCTCACCAACGTCTATCGCGACGAGATCCTCGAGCGGGACCGTCTGCCCGTCACGTTCGTCGCTTACACCCCCTGCTTCCGTCGGGAGGCCGGCGCCGCCGGGAAGGACACCCGGGGCCTGCTCCGGGTCCATCAGTTCGACAAGGTAGAGCTGGTGCGGCTGGTCCTGCCGGAACGTTCCGACGAAGAGCATGCGCTGCTCACCGGTCACGCCGAGACCGTCCTGCAGCGGCTGGGGCTGCCGTATCGCGTCGTGGCGCTGGCGGCCGGCGATACCGGGTTCTCCGCGGCGCGCACCTTCGATCTGGAGGTCTGGGCTGCGGGAGTGGGCAACTGGCTGGAGGCCTCCAGCTCCAGCACGTTCACCGATTTCCAGGCCCGCCGGCTCAACCTGCGCTACCGGCCGGCCCAGGGCGCCAGGCCCGAGTTTGTCCACACCCTCAATGCATCCGGCGTGGCGCTGCCCCGGACCATTGCCGCCCTGCTGGAGCACTACCAGGAGCCGGACGGCTCCGTCCGGATCCCCGACGCGCTGGTGCCGTACTTCGGCGCCAACCGGCTGCCGGTCCGGTGAGCGCTCCGTCGATCGCCCGCGACTGGCTGTCGAGCCTGAATCCGGCCCAGCGGGAAGCGGCCGAGCACGTCGAGGGGCCCATCCTGGTGCTGGCGGGCGCGGGCTCGGGCAAGACCCGGGTGCTCACGGTCCGCATCGCCAAACTGATCGAAGAACAGGGCGTGCCGCCCGAACGGATCTTCTCGGTCACGTTCACCAACAAAGCGGCGCACGAGATGAAGGAGCGGGTCGGGACCATGCTGGGCCGCGACCCGGTCGGGCTCTGGATCGGGACCTTCCACTCGCTCTCCGCCCGGCTGCTCCGGCGCGAAGCGGAGCACATCGGGTTCAGTCGCCAGTTCACCATCTTCGACGAAGACGACCGGCTGGCGCTGATCAAGCGCCTGATGGAGCAGCGGAACCATTCGACCAAGTTGTTTCCGCCCAAGGCGATACAGGCGGTGATCTCGTCCGCCAAGAACCGGATGCAGGGGGCTGACGTGCTGGCCGCGGTGGGGAGGGGTGAGCCGCTGGTGCAGGTGGCCGCCGATATCATGGGTGCGCTGGCTTCGGCCCTCCGGGCCCAGAACGCGATGGACTTCGATGACCTGATGCTCCATCCGCTGACCCTGTTCCGGGAACATCCCGAGCGGCTGGCGGCGTGGCAGCGGCGGTTCCGGTTCATCCTGGTGGACGAGTTCCAGGACACCAACCGGGCCCAGTACGAGCTGGTGCGGCTGCTGGGCGCGCACCGCAACCTGTTCGCCGTGGGCGATGACGACCAGTCGATCTACGGCTGGCGCGGCGCCGAGATCCGCAACATGCGGCAGTTCCAGCAGGATTTCGAACCGGTTCGCCTGGTCCGGCTGGAAGAGAACTACCGCTCGACCCAGGTGGTGCTCGACACCGCCAATGCGATCATTGCGGAGAACGCGTCGCGGCTGGGCAAGACCCTGCGGACCCGGCGGCAGGGCGGTGAGCCGGTCACTCTGTTAGGCGCGGCCGACGAGCGCGACGAAGCCGAGTGGATCGCGCTGGAGTTCGCCCGGCGGGCCCGGGCGGGCGACTGGATCCACGCGGAGATGGCGGTCCTCTACCGGACCAACTCGCAGTCGCGCGCCTTCGAAGAGGCCTTCCGCCGGGCCGGCATTCCCTATCGCCTGGTGGGGGCCGTCAGCTTCTACGACCGGCGCGAGGTAAAGGACCTGCTGGCCTATCTCCGGCTGGTCGCCAATCCGGCCGACGACGAGGCCTTCCTCCGGGCCATCGCGGTGCCGCGGCGGGGCATCGGCGATGCCAGCCTGGCCATCCTGCGCGAGGCGGCCACCCAGTGGAACAAGTCGCTCCTCGAGACCGCGGCCGTGGCTGATCGCATTCCGGGGCTGCGGCCGAACCTCCGGGAGAGTTTCCGGAACTTCGCGGGGCTGATCACCGATCTGCGCCAGCAGTCCGCCGAGCTGTCGCCGGGACTGATCATCGAGGACCTGGTGCGGCGGCTGGACTACGAGCGACTGCTGCTGGCGGAAGGGGTCGAAGGCGCCGATCGCTGGGAGAACGTGCGCGAATTGATCGCCGCCGCGGCCGAGTGGTCCGAGGTGGTGGAAGAAGGGGAGGGCACCCAGCTCGAGCGCTTCCTGGCCGAAGCGGCGCTGCTCTCGGGACAGGACAAGGCGGAAGGAGCGGAGCGCGGCGTGACGCTCATGACGGTCCACACCGCCAAGGGACTGGAGTGGCCCGTGGTGGCCGTGGCCGGCCTGGAAGACGGACTGTTCCCGCTGGCCCGGGCCACCGAGGCACAGGATACGCTGGAAGAGGAACGGCGGCTCTTCTACGTGGCGATCACCCGGGCCAAGGACAAGCTCTATCTCAGCTGGGCCCGCTCCCGCCGCCGGGGCGGAGAGATCCGCCCCGGAATGCAGTCGCGTTTTCTCCGGGCCCTGCCGCCCGCGCTCATCGAGGAGAAGCACACCTCCTCGCTCTGGGCTCCGGGGCCGCAACAGTACGGCCAGTACGGCCAGCGAAGAGGCGGTTGGCAGAGGTGGAAGGAAACACCGCCCGCCGGCCCGCCCGCCCGCCTGCCCGCCGAAGAGGAAAGCCAAGCCGTCCCGCGTTTCGTCAAAGGCGAACGGGTCCGACACCGCCGCTTCGGCTCGGGGACGATCGAGGGCTTGATCGGGGCGGGGAAAGACCTGAAAGTCTCGGTCCGGTTCGATGCCGCTGAGGTCGGGGTGAAGCAGCTGCTGGTGGCGTACGCCGGACTGGAACGGGAGTGGGAGGAAGGCGCATGAAGATTGGCCGCGACGAGGTACTGCACGTAGCCCGCCTGGCGGAGCTGGCGGTGGATGAGGCAGAGCTTCCCAGACTGGTGGAACAGCTGGACGGGATCGTGGCGTATGTGGCCCAGCTCGACACCCTGCCGTCGGAGCCGGGCGCGGCCGCCTTCCATCCCGGCCCGGCGCAGGTGGCCTGGCGCGAGGACAAGGTGCAGCCGGTACCGCTGGCGCATTCGCCGGAACAGATGGCGCCGGAGTTCCGGGAAGGATTCTTCGTGGTTCCGCGCCTGAGCGCCATGGAGGAAGCATGAGCGCGCGCGCGGCCGCCACCGAAGTCGCCGGGAGGCTGCGGGCCGCCGAGAGCCTCAACGCCACCCTGGCATGGTCCCCGGCTGCGCTCGAGGCCGAGGCCGCCCGGCTGGATGCGCTGCCCGACCGCGGCCCGCTGGGCGGGATGCCGATTGCGGTGAAGGACAATATCGTCACGCTCGACCACCC
>DASTEX010000073.1:0-5467 GCA_035709185.1 Gemmatimonadales bacterium | reverse complement strand
CGATCAGTCCCAGGTCTTCCCAGAACCATGGACTGAAGCCGATGACATGTCCCATTTCGTGGAGAATGACCGCCTCGAGCAGGCCGGCATCTTCGAGGGTGGGCAGATCGCTGGTATCGAATCGCATGATTCCGGTGATGGGGAACAAGACCCCTTCCCGGTACCAGCAGGCACCGGCCTGGCCCAGGGTACCACCCACTCCGTCAATGTTCTCCAGCTCCGCGAAGATCACGATATCGTCGATGGTTTCGTTCAGTGCTGGAGCGCAGGGGACCGCGGGCTCGTTCATCACCTCGTCGGGGACATCCCCCAGGATCAGGCCGGCCCAGCGGGCGGCGGCGTTGGTGAAGGCCGCCTGTTGGCTCGGAGTCGGCTGAGTTCCCTGGAACCGGACTTCGATCTGATAGGCTCCGGCCGGAATGGGCTCCGCTGTGGCCGTGAACGTGATGGGCGTCAGGCCGGCGACACTCGCGGTGATGTTCTGTGGTCCGGTCGTCGGACCCAGTCGCCAGGCCGCCAGCCTGGCGTGGCCCGCGGAATCAGTGGTCGTCCCGGCCGCCGCCAGCAGTCCGATGGCCTCGCCGATACCCGGAGAAGCGATCACTCCGCTACCGGACGTCACCTCGAAGATGACGGGCAGGCCGGCTACGGGCTTCCCACCCGCGTCGGTCACCCGAACGGAAGGGTTGCTGGATACGAAGTTGCCGGCCATTCCCTCGATGGCGATCGGACTGGATGCCACCATGGTCGCCGCGATGGCCTGGACGCCGGTGGCGTTGAAGGTCAGGGCCTCAAGGCCCGGGGTCGTTGCGGTGATGCGGTTCAGACCCGGCGCGACTCCCAGCGTCCAGCTCCCCACCCGGGCTATGCCTTGACCATCAGTCGTCTGGGACTGCCCGGTAAGGGTGCCGTCGCCGGCCGTGACGGTAAACACGATCGGCACTTCGGATAGCGGCTCAGCGTCCGGACCCAGGGCCCGTACCGTCGGCCGCGCCGAGACCTGGGTGCCGGCGTTTGCCTGCTGATTGTTGCCAGCGACGATCTGGATGGCGGCTGCGGTCCCGATGGCCAGGAGCTCGGTCCCGACGTTCTCGCTGTATTCCGCTCGGAGCAGGTTGCTGCCCGGGAATGGCCCCAGGCTCCAGCTTCCCAGCTCGACTTCGCCGGCCGCGTCGGTCACTTTGACCGAGTCGGTGATGGTTCCCCCGCCCAGCAGCACGCTAAAGGTGACGGTATGGCCGGCGAGTGGATTGCTGAACGCATCCTGGAGCCGGACCTTCGGCTTCACCTGCACCGGGCTGTTGACGATCGCGTACTGCGAGTTCCCTGCAACCGGGACGATCCGCGTGGGTGGTCCGGCTTCGGCGGTGGCGGTGACGATCTGCACCGGCAGTCCCGTCGTCGACACCGTCAAGCTCTGGCTGCCGAGCAGCCCGCCGAGGGTCCAGACCACCGTGGCCTGGCCGAGGTTATCCGTGACTGCCGAGGTGCGGTTGACTCGGCCGCCTCCAACGGTGACCGCAAATGCAACAGTCACGCTGACAGCGGGCTGGTTTCCGGCGTTCACTTGGACCTGGATCGGTTCGGGCAGGGCCTGACCGACTTGCGCTGTCTGCTGGGTTCCGGAAATCACCTGCAGGCTGGTTGGCGCCGGGGGTCCGCCGGGGGCATCATCGCCTCCGCAGGCCGGCAATGCGGCTAGAAGCACCCATACATATACGTATCGGGACACGGGTGATCTAATGTAGTCAGTGGTTCCAGTTTAACATTTTCCCTACCGTGACCGGCAGCCTAAGTCTCTGGCCATACTTCACTTGACCGGAGGGACCCGCCCCGGTAGCTTTGGGGTCTCCCGGAAATGGGGCTTTCAGCGACTCAGCTGGCGGGTGTCAGCTGGCTGAGAGAGTCTGACACCATTGATGACTGACAGCTCATAAGGACGCATGCCGACCATCAACCAGCTGGTCCGACACGGACGCAAGAAGCCCACCTTCAAGGGGAAGTCGCCCGCACTGACGGGGAATCCCTTCCGGCGAGGCGTCTGCACCCGGGTCTACACCACCACTCCGAAAAAGCCGAACTCCGCTCTGCGCAAGGTTGCCAAGGTTCGCCTGGTCCATGGGCACGAGGTCATCGCCTACATCCCGGGTGAAGGTCACAACCTGCAGGAGCACTCGATCGTGCTGATCCGGGGCGGCCGGGTAAAAGACCTGCCTGGTGTGCGGTACCATATCGTGCGGGGCACACTGGACGCGGCCGGGGTAAACGGCCGGCGTCGCAGCCGGTCGAAGTACGGCGCCAAGGCCCCCAAGGAAGCCGGGGGTAAGAAGTGAGCCGGCGCTCCCGTTCCGTTCGCCGTCCGGTCCCGGCCGATCCGCGGTACGACAGCCAGACGGTTTCCAAGTTCATCAACAACCTGATGAACCGGGGCAAGAAGGGCCTGGCCGAGCGGGTGTTCTACTCGGCGATGGACCTGATCGAGCAGCGCACCAATCAGCCCGGGGTCACAGTCTTCAAACAGGCAGTGGCCAATACCAAGCCCGCGGTCGAGGTGAAGAGCCGGCGGGTGGGCGGCGCCTCGTTGCAGGTGCCGGTGGAAGTCCGTCCGGAGCGGCGGACCGCTCTGGCCATGCGGTGGCTGATCCAGTTCTCCCGCGCCCGCAGCGAGAAGACCATGTCGGAGCGGCTGGCGGCGGAGCTGATCCTCGCCTCCAAGGGTGAGGGCAACGCCATCAAGAAGAAGGAAGACACCCACCGGATGGCGGAAGCCAACCGGGCTTTCAGCCACTATCGTTGGTAAGGACTTAGGACTTAGGACTTAGTAAGGACAAGGAAGAGAAGATGGGAGGCGGTCTCTCGGGGTGAGACCACTAAGTCCCAAGTCCTAAGTCCCAAGTCCTTGGGCAGTGAAATCGGAGCATGTGACAGGCAGTGGCGATTGTCACCAATACTCCTCCACAAGACGCGTTAGGACTTCTCCAGGAGAGTCCTCGGCTGGGTGCGAGCCCGGCCGTTGCGCGGAGCGATACCACCGGCAGAGTCCGGGTTTGGTCGCCCCGCTTTTGTGTTGGTGAACGGGAAACGAATGGCACGGACGACACCACTCGAACGCTACCGGAACATCGGCATCATGGCGCACATCGATGCCGGGAAGACCACGACCACCGAGCGCATCCTGTACTACACCGGCAAGACCTACAAGATCGGTGAAGTCCACGAGGGTGCCGCGACGATGGACTGGATGGAGCAGGAACAGGAGCGCGGCATCACCATTACGTCCGCGGCCACGACCTGCTTCTGGGACCGGAACGGCCACGAGTACCGGATCAACATCATCGACACCCCCGGCCACGTGGACTTCACGGTCGAGGTGGAGCGGTCGCTCCGGGTGCTCGACGGCGCGGTCACGCTGCTCGACTCGGTGGCGGGCGTGGAGCCGCAGACCGAGACCGTGTGGCGCCAGGCCGACCGGTACAACGTGCCCCGGCTCATCTTCGCCAACAAGATGGACCGGGTGGGGGCCGATTTTCCCCGCTGCCTCAAGATGATCCGCGAGCGGCTCACGCCCCGCGCGTTTCCGATCCAGCTGCCGGTCGGCTCGGGCGAGACCTTCACCGGCCACATCGACGTGCTGCGGCGGGTCGAGGTCGTGTTCGACGAGGCCACCCTGGGCAAGACCTTCGCCGAGATGCCGGTGCCCGATGTCTTCCGGGAGGACATGGAGAAGGCCCGGCACGAAATCATCGAGGCCGCGGTCGAGTACGACGACACCCTGATGGAGAAGTACCTCGCCGGTGAAGAGCTCAGCGTCGAGCAAATCCAGCAGGCCATCCGCAAGGCCACCGTCGGGGGCCACCTGGTCCCGGTGCTGTGCGGGGCGTCGTTCAAGAACAAGGGCGTCCAGGCCCTGCTCGACGCGGTCATCGATTACCTCCCCAGCCCGATGGAAGTCCCGGCCATCCAGGGCCATCTCCCGACCCACGACGAGACCCACGTCCTCCGGCACGCGTCGGACGACGAGCCGTTCAGCGCGCTGGCGTTCAAGATCATGACCGATCCCTACGTCGGCCGGCTGACCTACTTCCGGGTCTACTCCGGTTCGATCAAGGCCGGGAGCTACGTCTACAACAGCACCAAGGACAAGCGCGAGCGGATCGGCCGGCTGCTGCAGATGCACGCCAACAAGCGGGACGAGATCGAGGAAGTGCTGGCGGGCGATATCGCGGCCGCCATCGGTCTCAAGGAGGCGCGCACCGGCGATACCCTCTCCGACGAGGACGAGCCGGTCATTCTCGAGGCGATGAAGTTCCCCAATCCGGTGATCGACGTCGCCATCGAGCCCAAGACCAAGGCCGACCAGGACAAGCTGGGCATAGCGCTGCAGAAGCTGGCCGAGGAAGATCCCACCTTCCGGGTGCGGACCGACGCGGAGACGGGGCAGACCATCATCGCCGGCATGGGCGAGCTGCACCTCGAGATCATCGTCGACCGGATGCGGCGCGAGTTCAAGGTGGAGGCCAACGTCGGCCGGCCCCAGGTGGCCTACCGCGAGACCATCCGCAAGAAGGTCAGCGACATCGAGGGCAAGTTCATCCGGCAGTCCGGCGGCAAGGGCCAGTACGGCCACGTGGTGATCCACCTCGAGCCCACCGCGCCGGGGACCGGCTTCGTCTTCGAGGACAAGATCGTCGGCGGCGTCATTCCCCGGGAGTTCATCCGGCCGATCGAAAACGGCATCAAGGAAGCGCTGGAGAACGGGGTGCTGGCGGGCTATCCGGTGGTGGATGTGAAGGTGGAGCTGGTCTTCGGCAGCTACCACGACGTCGACAGCTCGGAAATGGCGTTCAAGATCGCCGGCTCCATGGCCTTCAAAGAGGCGGCCCGGAGTGCCCGGCCGATCCTGCTGGAACCGGTGATGGAGGTCGAGGTCGTCACCCCCGCGGAGTTCCTGGGCGACGTGATGGGCGACCTGTCCAGCCGCCGGGGCAAGATCGGCGGCATGGTCCAGCGGGCCGAGGCCCAGGTCGTGGCGGCCGACGTGCCGCTGGGCGAGATGTTCGGGTACTCCACCACCCTCCGGTCGATGACCCAGGGGCGGGCGGTGTACTCGATGCAGTTCGATCATTACGAGGAAGTGCCGAAGACCGTGGCGGAGCAGATCGTGGCGAAAGCGACGAAATAGGTCGAAGGCAGTCGAAGGCGGTCGAAGGCGGTGGAGCCGGGACCGAACCCAGCACCGGGAACGAAGCACGGAACGAGGCACCAGGCCACCAGGCACCAGGCACCAGGCACACGAAACCTGGAACCATCAGGGAGTAAGGCAGAATGGCAAAGGCAAAGTTCGAGCGCACCAAGCCGCACGTGAATGTGGGCACGATCGGGCACGTGGACCATGGGAAGACGACGTTGACGAGTGCGTTGACGAAGATTTGTGCGGAGCGGGGCATGGCGAAGTTCGTGAGCTACG
>DASTEX010000072.1:0-3736 GCA_035709185.1 Gemmatimonadales bacterium | reverse complement strand
GAGCGAGCCCGGCATTCCCAGCGTGGAAACCTGCATGGGGTGCCATCTCGTGATCGGAGGAAGCGACAGCGCCTCCCGCACCGAGATCCGCAAGCTCCGCCAGTTCCACAGCGACCGCACCAAGCCCGATGCCGCCCGCCTCGAGTGGGTCCGGGTGCACAACGTGGCACGCCACGCACATTTCCCCCACATGCGTCACGTGCAGGCGATGGGGCCCAAGGCCTGCGGTACCTGCCACGGTGATGTCGCCCGCATGCCGCAGGTCTACGAAGTAAGCAACGTGAACAACATGGGCTTCTGCATTAGCTGCCACCTCGAGCGGAACGTGTCGCGCGACTGTTCCGTCTGCCATTACTGAGTGGAGCGCTCGATGGCCGACGAACCACGCGAAGGAACTCCGATGGCCGAGCCGGCGACCCCGAAGATGGATCGCCGTCGTTTCCTCCAGATTGCCGGGGTGACCGGCGCGGGCACGGTCGCCCTGTCGGGCTGCTCGACCGACCAGGTCCAGAAGCTGGTTCCGTACCTGGTTCAGTCGGAAGACCAGGTGCCCGGCGTTCCGACGGTCTACGCCAGCACCTGCACCGAGTGCCCGGCCGGCTGCGGCCTCCACGTCATTACCCGGGAAGGCCGCGCCATCAAGCTCGAGGGCAATCCGGAACACCCGGTCAACCGGGGACGGCTCTGTGCCCGGGGGCAGGCCGCCCTCCAGGGCCTCTACAATCCCGGCCGGGTTCCGGGAGCCCGCACCCGCCAGGGCGATTCGTTCCAGACCGTCACCTGGGATGACGCCGTCGCGCTCCTGGGCGAACGGGTCCGCAACGCCACCGGCCGGGTGGCGGTGCTCAGCGGGGCGGGCGAAGGGACCTTCACCGAGCTGCTCCGGCAGTGGACCCAGGCACTCGGCGGACGGCTGGTCCGGTGGGAGCCCTTCGATCACGATGCGCTGCGGCTCGCCAACCAGCGGGTATTCGGACTCGCGGAGCTGCCGGTCCACGATTTCCAGCGGGCCCGGTACATCATTTCGTTCGGGGCCGACTTCCTCGAAAGCTGGCTGGCACCGGTGGAACACCAGCGCGGGTTCGCCGAGAGCCACGGCTTCAGCCACGGCGACATGGTGAAGGCGGTGTACATCGGGCCGCGCCGCTCACTCACCGGACTGAATTCCGATGAGTACTACGCGGTGGCGCCGGGCAGCGAGGCGGTGCTGGCCCTGGCAATGGCCAACATCATCCTCTCCGAGCGCACCACCGCGCCATCGGATGCCAACGCGCTGCGCCCGGTGCTGGCGCAGCATACCGCCGAGCGCGCCGCCCAGGCCACCGGCCTGAGCGCCGAAGCCATTACCCGTCTGGCGCGCGAGTTCGCGGCGGCGCGGCCCAGCCTGGCAGTGGCCGGCGGGATCGCCTCCCAGCACCGGGGTGCGGTGGAGCTCTGCGCCGCGGTCAATCTCCTCAACTACATCGCCGGCAATGTGGGCGAGACGGTCCGCTTTGGCGCCCGGCTCCAGACCGGCGACGGATACGCGGAATTGCAGGCGCTGCAGCAGGCGATGGACCGGGGCGAGATCCAGGTGTTGATCATTCACGATGCCAACCCGGTGTATGGGCTGCCCCGGAACTCCGGGTTTGCCGCGGCGCTGGCCAAAGTGCCGTACAAGGTCTCGACCGCCACCCTCCTGGACGAGACGGCGGCCCTCTGCGATCTGCTCATCCCCAACAGCCACGCGCTGGAGCGCTGGGATGATGCGGCGCCCCGGGTCGGCGTGCGCTCGCTGATGCAGCCGGTCATGGAGCCGGTGTTTCCCACCCGTTCCACCGGCGACGTGCTGTTGCAGACCGCCCAGCGAATCGGGGGACCGCTCGCGAGTCTCACCGCGCCCACCTTCGAGGCGTATCTCCGCCGCACGTGGGACGCGCTTCCCCGGCCCGAGGGGATCGCCGACGCGGACGGCGCCTGGCGGGAGGCACTCCGCCTCGGCGGCAGCTTCACCGAAACGCCGTCCACGCCGGTGGGACTGGCCAGTACCGCGGCTGCTGCGGGCGAGCTGCCCCAGTTTGACGGCGAAGGCGAATTCACCCTGATCGCCTATCCCCACAGCATGTATTTCGACGGCCGGGGCGCCAACCGGCCCTGGTTGCTGGAGAATCCCGATCCGATCACCAAGATCACCTGGCATTCGTGGATCGAGGTACACCCGGAAACCGCCCGCGAGATGGATCTCCGGGCGGGCGAACACCTCCAGCTCACCTCGCCCCACGGCACCATCGAAGCGCCGGTCTATCTCTACGCCGGGATGCGGAGGGATGTGCTGGCGGTTCCGCTGGGGCTGGGCCACACCGAGTTCGGTCCCTTTGCCACCGGGCGCGGGGTGAACCCGCTCGATCTGCTCTCGGCCGCGGACGGCGGCGGCTTCCTGCCCTACTGTGCCACCCGGGTCACGGCGACCAAGACGGGCCGCTATACCAAACTGGCCCGAACCGACGGCAACCCGCGCCAGCTGGGGCGGGGAATCGTCGAGGCCATGCCGGTGGAACTCGCCCGGCGGGGCCTGACCGTCAAGCAGGCCTATGAGGCCGAGGGGCACCCCGGGCACGAGATCAACCCCGAGCGCGAGCTGGAGGCGATCGGCGGCTGGCGGGAGGCCCAGGTCGAGGGGCGCAAGCACGGCGATTATGCCGTCCCGGTTCCGCAGTGGGGCATGGGCGTCGACCTGTCCCGCTGCACCGGCTGCAGCGCCTGCGTGACGGCCTGCTACGCCGAGAACAACATTCCCTGGGTGGGAGAGGACGAAGTTCGACTGGGGCGCGAAATGTCCTGGATGCGGGTGGAGCGCTACTGGGAAGGGGGCGAGGACGGCGAGCCGCTGGAGTCGCGCTTCATTCCCATGCCCTGCCAGCACTGCGAGAACGCCCCGTGCGAACCGGTCTGTCCGGTGTACGCGGCGTATCACACGCCGGACGGTCTCAACGGGCAGGTGTACAACCGGTGCGTGGGCACCCGCTACTGCGCCAACAACTGCCCCTACAAGGTGCGCTACTTCAACTGGTACGCCTACACCAAGAAGGCCTTCCCGGCGCCGCTGCACCTGCAGCTCAATCCCGAAGTGACGGTGCGCTCCCGCGGCGTCATGGAGAAATGCACCTTCTGCATTCAGCGGATCCGGGGCGCGCAGCACCGGGCCCGTCTGGAGAACCGGGAGCTGCAGCCCGGCGATGTGGTCACGGCCTGTGCCCAGGCCTGCCCGTCGGGCGCCATCGCCTTCGGCAACGTTCGCGACAGCAACAGTCCGGTCGTAGCCCTCAAACAGAATCATCGAGCCTATCACGTGCTGGAGGACCTCAACGTGCGTCCTGCCGTGACGTACCTGGCCAAGGTCGTCTACCGGACGGAGGCCTGACCGCATGACGGCGATTACACCTGAAACGCCGGTGCCCGCTGCGGTCGTGCCCGAACCTCACGTGCCCACTCAGACCCACGCCGAGGTCACCCGTGACGTGGTGGCCACGCTGGGGGCCCCCAGCCGCGGCTACCTGATCGCGCTCTTCGGCGCCATCGGCGCATTCCTGGTGGGTCTGATCACCTTCATGATCCTGCTGAAGGATGGTCTGGGCCACGCCGGCTACGTGCCGCCGTCCTTCTGGCTGGTGTACATCACCACGTTCGTCTTCTGGGTCGGTATCGGTCACGCCGGCACGCTGATCTCGGCGATCCTGTTCCTGTTCCGCTCGCCCTG
>DASTEX010000071.1:0-2271 GCA_035709185.1 Gemmatimonadales bacterium | reverse complement strand
GGCGAAGAAATCGCAAACCGGCCAGAGGGAGGCGAAGCCCCAAAGAGAGTCAAAGCCATCGAGGCAGGCCCCGGAACCAAAGCCGCCCGCCCGCCCGCCGGCCCGGCCGTCCGCTCCAGTTATCGCCCGTCCGACCGTCCGTCCCTGGTGGCGCTCCTGGCGAACGCTCATGCTGCTGTTCGTCCCGGCCACCATCGTGCTCAACGTGATGCATGCCAATCCGCTGCTGGTATTCGTCGCCGCCTGCCTGGGCGTGATTCCACTCGCGGGCTTCATGGGCGAAGCGACCGAGCACCTCGCGGCCCGGTCGGGGCCCGCGATCGGCGGGTTGCTCAACGCCACCTTCGGCAACGCCGCCGAGCTGATCATCGCGATCGCGGCGCTCCGTTCGGGATTCATCGACCTGGTGAAGGCCTCCATCACCGGGAGCATCATGGGCAACCTGCTCCTGATCATGGGCCTGTGCTTCATCGCGGGCGGGGCGGGACGGCCGACGCTCCGGTTCAACCGCGTCTCCGCCGGCGCCAGCGCCGGCATGATGGCGCTGGCCGTGGTGGGACTGGTGTTCCCCGCGCTCTTCCACGGGCTCCGGCCCCAGGCCGGTTTCCCGCGCGAGCTCATGCTCACCGAAGCCGTGGCGCTGGTGCTGGCGATCACCTACGGCTTCTCGCTCCTCTTCTCGCTCAAGACCCACAAGAACCTGTTCGGCGGCGAGCCCCACCCCACGGTGGGAGAGGTCTGGAGCCCGCTCAAGGCGACCATCGTACTGGGCGCCGCCACGCTGGGCGTCGTGGTCCAATCCGAGATCCTGGTCCACGCCACCGAGGGCGTCACTGCCACCATGGGTCTGTCCGAAACCTTCCTCGGCCTGATCATTGTGCCCATCATCGGCAACGCGGCGGAGCACGGCACGGCCGTCATCGTGGCCCGCAAGGGACAAATGGACCTTGCGATGCAGATCGCCCTGGGCTCGAGCACCCAGGTGGCCCTGCTGGTGGCGCCGCTGCTGGTGCTGGTCGGCCTGATCCTGGGCAAGCCGATGGACCTGGTGTTCACCACCTTTGAAGTGGCCGCCGTCGGCCTCACGGTCCTGGTGACCGCCATCATCACGCTCGATGGAGAAGGGAACTGGTTCGAAGGGGTCCAGCTGCTCGCGATGTATGCCCTGGTGGCGGCGATGGCGTTCTTTGTCTGACAGGCGGGCAGGCGGGCCGGCGGGCAGACCCCCCGGCCTGTCAGTCCTGTCCGACCGGCTGCCCGCCTCTATTTGACAATCTCACATCGCACATCCTAAGTTTTGAAAATTCCTACAGTTACGAGGAGATAACGCTCGGTGCGGACCCGACCGACCATCCTCTATTACGGGCCGGTCGATCAGCCCGTCCCCGATCTGATCCGGCGGTGGGCCGAAAACAAGGGCTTTCCCCTCCTGGTGCTGGACCGGAGAGAGGACGTCGAGTCCATTGTGCTCCGGGGTCATCCCAGCCTCCTCCTGGTCAACGGCGAGCGCATGGCCGACAGCGCGGTGGAAATGGTCGCCGCCATCAAGGCCGATCCGTTCAGTGCCATCGTGCCGGTCACCGTACTCGAGGGCGCCCACGACCCGCAGGCGCTCCAGGCCTGGTTCGCCGCCGGCGCGGACGAAATCCTCACCCCGGTCTTTCCGCCGGCCGAGCAACGGGCCCGGCTCGACGCGATGCTGGTGCGGACCCAGCGGGACGTGGCGGTGCACCCCAGCACCCGGATGCCCGGCACTACCGAGATCGAACGTGAGATCCGGCGCCAGCTCGAAAAGGGCGAGGAGTTCGCGGTCTGTTATGCCGACCTGGATCACTTCAAGGAGTTCAACGACCGGTACAGCTACTACGATGGCGACCGGGTCATCTACCTCCTCTCCCGGATCCTGCACGACGTGGTGAAAGGCATGCTGGGCGCCCGCGGGTTCGTGGGACACATCGGGGGAGACGACTTCATCTTCATCCTCCCGTGCGATGCGATGGACGCGGTCTGCACCGAGATCCTGGAGGTGTTTGACGCCCTGATTCCGCTGCAGTACAACGAGCAGGACAGTCGGGCAGGCTACTTTTTCGGGAAGGACCGCCGGGGCCAGCTGCACCGGGTCCCACTGATGACGCTGTCCATCGGGATCGTGACTAACCGGCATCGCACCTTCAGCCATCCGGCCGAGGTGAGCGAGCTGGCGACGGAAATGAAGAGTTACGCGAAGACGCTGCCGGGTTCGGTATACGTGGTCGACCGCCGGCGCGCCCG
>DASTEX010000070.1:0-7103 GCA_035709185.1 Gemmatimonadales bacterium | reverse complement strand
GTAGCTGACCGGCTCCCCGAACCCTTCCCGGATGTCGGCCACGTTACGGAGATAGACTGGACGCCCGCCTCGCGCCGAGATCACCACGCTGCCGGCTTCGGCGGGAGAGGTGAGTGCGGCGCCCACGCTCACCAGCGCAGTCTGGTTGGCCTGGACCAGCTCACCCGCGGGAAGCCGGACATTGGCGCCCCGGAGGGCCTGCATCACTTCACCCGGGGTAACGCCGCTCGCGGCCAGGCGGGCGGGATCGAGCAGGACTTCGTACTGCTTGGGCGACCCGCCCACCACGAACGTTTCGGAGACGTCGGTGATGGTGCGGATCTCGTCTTCCAGGTGCACCGCCATCTGGCGCAGCTGGTTCGAGCCGTAGCCCGCGCCGTGCAGCGTGAGCGTGAGGATCGGCACGTCGTCGATCGCGTGTGGTTTCACCAGCGGCGGCATTGCGCCCGGAGGGGCCCGGTCCATCGCCGCCATGATCTTGGCGTGGACCTTCACCACGCTCTCTTCCTGGTCCGCGCCCACCTTGAACCGGACCGTGACCAGCGTCAGGCTCTCGTAAGCCACGCTGTACACGTACTCCACGCCCGGGATCTCCCACATCATCCGCTCGATCGGGCGGGTGAGCAGGTTCTCCACTTCCGCCGGCGAGGCGCCCGGCAGGGGGACGATCACGTCGATCATCGGCACCGAGATCTGGGGCTCTTCTTCCCGCGGCGTCGCCACCAGGGCCAGGAGGCCCACCAGGAGCGAAGCCCCCGTGACCAGCGGGGTCAGTCGGGAGCGGAGGAACCCGCTCGCGATGCGGCCGGCGATACCCATCTCAGTCGTCTCCCGGCGGAACCAGGACCGTGTCGCCGGCGGCGAGACCCGACAGGACCTCGACCATGCCGTCCTGCGACGCTCCCAGCCGGATCCACCGCAGCCCGCCCTGGGCGCCGCGGCGCCAGTACACTCCCGTCAGGTCGCCCTGCCGCACCACCGCCTCGCGCGGCACCAGCAGCGCCGGCCGGCGGTCCTGCGGCAGCAGCAGGGTCGCGGCCGATCCGGCCCGGAACTCGGCGGCGCTGTTAGGCACCACTGCGTTCACCGTCACCAGATGACCACCCGGCGCCGGCACGACCCCTTCCACCACCGCATCGGCCGGGCGACCCGCGATCGTGGCCGCCAGGCGCTGCCCGCGGCGAATCTGCCGGACCGCATCCGGACCGGCGGTGACGCTCACCCGCAGTTTCGACCCGTCCTCGACCTGGAGCAGGGGCTGGCCCGGCGCGGCGAAGGCACCCGGATCGACCAGGCGCTGGGTCACCTGGCCGCTGAACGACGCCCGCACCGTGGCGTAGTCGCTCATGGCTTCGAGCTCGGCGCCGGCTCCACGAGCCTGCCGCACGCCGGCCTCGGCCCGCGCCAGACCGGCTTCCGCCTGGTCCAGCTGTGCCTTGGGCGCGGCACTGTCGGCATAGAGCGCGCGGATCCGGTTCGCGTGGGTCAACGCCTCACGATGGGCGGCCTCGGCCGCTTCCAGCCCGGCCTGGACCTGTTGTGACTTGGCATCCAGGTCGCGGGCGTCGATCCGGGCCAGCACCTGCCCCGCCCGCACCCGGTCGCCTTCCTGCACCAGGACGGCGGTGACCCGGCCCATCAGCTTCGACGAGAGCATCGCGCGCTGGAGCGGCTCGGCCACGCCGGCGGCGCTGAACCCGTCCACGATCAGCGTGTCGTGGACTACGTAGGGAGTCCCCTCGAGCCGGGGCTCCGCGGCGGCCTCGGCATGGGGCGCTTCCCCGCCGCAGGCCGCCAGCGC
This sequence comes from Gemmatimonadales bacterium, assembly GCA_035709185.1. Lineage (GTDB taxonomy): Bacteria > Gemmatimonadota > Gemmatimonadetes > Gemmatimonadales > GWC2-71-9 > SZUA-320. The sequence goes on along the minus strand of DASTEX010000070.1, from coordinate 5,302 downwards.
AAGGGCCGCGACCGCTGATACCAGCGTGACTCGTGCGATGACATTCATGATTCGGTTCTCGTGTCTTCGAGCAGGGTGATCGTGCTCACGTCGGCGCCGGCTGCGAGCCGCCACGCGGCCGCGGCCACGATGCTCCGGTAGGTCGCGGCCGAGCGTTCCACCCGGGTTCTCGTTTCCAGCGCGGTCGATTCGAGCAGTTCGGTGATGGTGGCGATCCCGCCTTCGTATTTGCGGGCCACGATGCGATGGGCTTCCGCCGCCTGGTCCACTGCCTTGGCGGCGATGGCCGCGGTCGCGACCGCCACGTCCAGCTCGTTCCGCCGCTCCGCCAGCTCCAGCCGGGCCTTCGATTCGGCCGCCTCGGCCTGGGCGGTGGCCGCATCCGAGCGCGCCAGAGCCGCCTGCCGGGCTACCAGTTCCGAGCCGCCGCCGAAGAGCGACCAGCTCGCGACCAGGCCCACCGACCAGGCCGACCGTCCGCCCGCCAGCGACGAGTGATCGTTCCAGTCGAGCCGGCCGAAGGAGTTGACCCGGGGGAGCAGCAGCGAGGTGGCGCGCGCGACATCGCGGTCGGCCGCTTCCTTGCCCAGCCGCGCGGCTTCCACGTCGGCGCGGGGGCGGCCTTCGACCGGAGCGAGCAGCGGGGTCAGCCGGTCCATTTCGGGCAGGCAATCCGGCAGCGCCAGGCTGGTGTCACCCGGTACCCCCAGCGCGGTGGCGAGCTGCTGGTTGGCCAGGGCCAACTGCCCGCGGGCGGCCAGCAGGGCCGATTCCAGCTCGCCGGCCTTGACTTCGGCCAGGAGCACGTCGGACCGGGTCACCATGCCCTGCTTGAGCATCGACTCCGCCAGCCGGACGTGACTCCGGGCGGCGGCAACGCCTTCCTCGAGCGCGGTCACCTGCTCCCGCGCCAGCACGCCGCCGTAGTAGGCCCGCACGATGTCGAGCCGGGTGGTGCCGCGGGTCCATTCCGCGCTGGACTCGGCGGCGCGGGTGGCGCTCCGGGCCGCGCGCCGTCCCAGCAGAGCGTCGGGATTCAGCAGCGGAACTTCCGCGACCAGCCCCATGCCGAAGTTGCTGATGGGATCGGGCAGGTTGAGCCGGGCGGGATCGAAGGAGGACTGGGTCAGCAGGCGCTGGCGCAGGGCGGAGCCGAAGGCGTTGAGCGGATCAGTGGTCCGCATCCAGGTGCCTTCGACCCGGACCGAGGGCAGAATCCCCTTGAACGTCTGGTCCCGCTCGGCGGCCTGGAGGTCCCGGGCGGAGCGGGCCAGCCGGTTGCCGTAGGCGTGGCTGTCGGCGATGGCGAACGCGCGGCGCAGCGTAAGTGGTTGCTGCTGCGCGGCGACGGGTCCGGCGAGGGCGGTCCCGGCCAGGGCGAGCAGCGGCAGTATGGCTCTCATGCTTTATGACTATATAGTCATATAGTCGTAGAGTCAAGACCGCTACCCGCCCGACCCGCTCGGGATTCGGAAGCTGGGGTCAGCCTCGATGCTTTCCGGGCCCGGATTGGCGACCCCGGTAAGTTTGAATCTCCCGTACCACGGCTGACGATATGACGAACCCACCGCTCGATGACGCCGAAGGACCCGAGCCGGAGCTGGAACCAGGTCGCGGTCTCGATAGCGAGGCCCGGGTCATCTGCCCCTGGTGCGGCGAAGAGGTCGAGATTGCCCTCGACCCCGGCGGTGGCCAGGACCAGGAGTATGTAGAGGACTGTGAGGTCTGCTGCCAGCCGTGGCTGGTACGCGTCAGGCTGGACGCGTCGGGCGAAGCCGAGGTCTGGGTCGAAAGGTCGGGAGAATAGCGTTGTCCGGGCGTTGGTGACCGTGGACATGACCGACCCTCCCGCCGAGGAGTCCGCCCCCACCGGCAGAGTGATCGGGCTGGGCTGCATGCGGCTCTCCACCCGGCCCGACCGTGACACGCTGGACGCCGAGGGGGTCATCCATGCCGCCCTCGATGCCGGGGTGACCCTGCTGGACACGGCCGACGCCTACTGCCATGACGAAGCCGACGTCGGTCACAACGAGCGGCTGATTGCGAAGGCCCTGGCAAGCTGGAACGGGGACCCGACCGGCATCGCGGTCGCCACCAAGGGCGGCATGACGCGGCCGGGAGGCCGATGGGTCCCGGATGGACGCGCCCGCCACCTGGCCAGGGCCTGCGAAGCCAGCCTCCGCTCGCTCGGCGCCGGCATCATCGATCTCTACCAGCTGCACGTGGTCGACCCTCGAACGCCATTCGAGACCAGTGTCAGGGCCCTGGCCGCACTCCAGGCCCGGGGAATGATCCGGCAGATCGGCCTCTCCAACGTCACAGTCGGGCAGATCGAGGTGGCCCGGCGGATCATCGAGGTCGAGGCGGTGCAGGTAGTCCTGGGACCGTTCGAGGAGGAGAGTTTCCGGAACGGCGTGGCGGAGTACTGCCGGGATCACGGGATCCGGCTGATCGCGTACCGGCCGTTAGGCGGGCGCGAGGGCACCGCCCGGATCGGGAAGGATCCCGGGCTGGGCGAGCTGGCGGAGCGGCACGGGGCCACACCGCACGAGATCGTGCTGGCCTGGCTGCTCGATCTGGATCCCTGCGTGGTGCCGATCCCGGGGGCCACTCGACTGGAAACGGCCCGCTCACTGGCGAAGGCCCGTGCGATCCGCCTGAGCGATGACGACCGGCTGATGCTGGATCGGCGCTTCCCCGCCGGCCGGCTGCTCCGAGTGCCGGTCAGTGTCAGGCGGCCGCCAGTCCGCAGTGAGGGGGAGGTGGTGCTGGTGATGGGCATGCCGGGCGCGGGGAAGAGCGAAGTGGCCCGGGAGTTCGAGGCGGAGGGCTACCACCGTCTCAACCGGGACAGCCGGGGCGGCTCACTGGCGGAGCTGGTACCGGAGCTGGCGCGCGGGCTGGCCCTGGGCCGGCGACGCTGGGTGCTCGATAACACCTACTCCTCGCGGGCCGCGAGAAACCGGGTCATCGAGTGCGCCGGGGAGGCGGGCGTGCTGGTGCGGTGCGTCTGGCTTCGCACCGAGCTGGCCGACGCGCAGGTCAATGCCATTGAGCGAATGCTCCAGGCGCACGGTACGCTGCCGGCGCCGGAGGAGATCCGTGAGCGCGGCCGGAGCGATCCCCGGTATTTCGGTCCGGACGCGCAGTTCCGCTATCAGCGGGCGCTGGAGCCGCCGGTGGTGGAGGAAGGCTTCACCGCAGTCGAGGAGCGCAGCTTCGTCCGGCGGGAGCCGGAAGGGCGCAGCGGTCGCGCGGTGATCATCGATGTCGATGCCATCTGCGCCGGAAAGGACAAGGCCCCTGGCGGGCTCGACCCCGAAGATCTGAGGCTGCTTCCCGGGAGGCGGGAAACCCTCGCGCGCTATCACGCCGAGGGCTGGAAACTCTTCGCCCATGCCTGGCGGCCGCAGGTAGCGCGGGGCGAGCTCGATGCCGAGATGATCGACCGAACCTTCGCGCGGCTGCGGGAGGTACTGGGTCTGAGCCCGGAAATCGGATATTGCCCGCACGATGCCGGGCCACCGGTCTGCTGGTGCCGGAAGCCGTTGCCGGGGCTGGTGCTCGAGTTCGCCGCGCGGCATCGCGTGCTGCTGGCACAATCCGTTGTCGTGGGACCGGGGCCGGCCGACCGAACCCTGGCCCAGCGCCTCGGTGCGACCTGGATGGACCCCGGCCGGTTCTTCGGAGAGTGAGTCGGCCGAGTATCTTCTCCGGGCCATGAAATCTTTCCTGATGTTAACAGCGGGCCTGGCCCTCGCCGGCCCTGCCGGCGCTCAGACCCCTGCCCCGCGCGGGCCCAGCAAACCGTCGGCTGCTGACTCGGCCTTCATGACCGGGATGATCGGCCACCACGCCCAGGCCATCGTCATGGCCAACCTGGCGCCGTCGCGGGTCGCGAACGGCCAGGTCAGGATCCTGGCCGACCGGATCATCGTCTCCCAGCGGGACGAGATCCTCGCGATGGAGACCTGGCTCCGCCAGCACGGCCTTCCCGTCCCCGACTCGACCCACCGGCATCACGAGGCGGTCATGCCCGGCATGCTGTCGCCCGCCCAGATGAAGGAGCTCGAGCAGACTAACGGGCCGGAGTTCGACCGGCTGTTCGTCACGCTGATGATGCAGCATCACAATGGGGCGCTGGTGATGGTGGACCAGCTCCTCCAGTCGCCCGGCGCCCATGATTCCTTTGTCTACCGGTTTGCCGCCGATGTCCACGCCGACCAGAGTGCGGAGATCGAGCGGATGGCGAGGCTTTTGGTCACATTGCCATTGAGCTAACTGAACACGAATGTAGAGTGCAGATTGCAGAGTGCAGAATGCAGAAGGGTCTCGTGACTACGGAATATCCCAACAGTCGGGACACTTCTGCACTCTGCATTCTGCAATCTGCACTCTCCAATCATGTGCTTCCTTCCTGACTCACAGACCTTACTTGCCCGGAAAATGCCCATGAAGCTGCTTGGATTCGTCACTGCCTGGGTGCTCCTGCCCTCCGCCCTCCTGGCGCAACAGCACCCTAACATTGCTCCCGGCGCGCCTTCGCCCGATCCGCGCGTGGGACTCAGGGCCGGCATCAGGGATGCCGCCGAAGCCGCGTGGAATATCCGGCTGGTCTCGAACGCGCCGCCGGCTGCGCCGTTCGCCGTCGCGCCCGGCGACTTCCGCTACATGCAGTCGGACCTCGCGTTCATGCGCCAGTACGTGTTCCAGGGGAACTTCCAGGGACTGCAGATCTGGGACGTGAGCAACCCGAAGCAGGTAAAGCAGGTGCTCGCGATGGTCTGCCCCGGGGCCCAGAATGACGTGTCGGTCTACCGGAACCTGCTGTTCGTCTCGGTAGAGGACGTGGGCGGCCGGCTCGACTGCGGCAGCCAGGGCATCCAGGAGCGGGTCAGCCGGGACCGCGTCGTCGGAATCCGGATTTTCGATATCTCCGACCTGGCGAAGCCGAAGCAGATCACGGCGGTCCAGACTTGTCGCGGGTCTCACACCCACACCCTGGTCACCGATCCGCGCGACACCGCCAACGTCTACATCTACGTCTCCGGCGGAGCGCCGGTGCGTCCGGCAGAGGAGCTGCCTGGCTGCGTCGCGTCGCCCGAAGATCCCAACACGGCCCTCTTCCGGATCGAAGTCATCCGGGTGCCGCTGGCCGATCCGGCCAAAGCCGCGATCGTCAGCTCGCCCCGCATCTTCGAGCAGCTCACCGATCCGGGACGCCACCCGGAGGCGCCGGAAGACGTCGCCGCGGCTGCCAAGGCCGCCGCGGAGGCCCGGGCCCGGGGGGCCTTCACGGCCA
>DASTEX010000069.1:0-3732 GCA_035709185.1 Gemmatimonadales bacterium | reverse complement strand
GGACGCCTCGGCCGGCGCTGCGCAACTGGCTGGGGCAGGTCAGCGCGACGGTCATGGAGATGAACCACCGCGAGCTGGTGTTAGGCACCAGAGGCCGCTCGGGCGACCAGTGGGACATCTGGCAGGCGGTGTACTCTCCGGCGGGCGAGGACGGGTACCCCAAGCCGATCTGGGACAAGCTGACCGGGCGGATCGACCGGGAGGTGGCCAACTACTGGAAGGAGCACTACGACCTTGGGTACATCCTGCGGCGGGACTGGAAGACGCTGGGACCCAAGGTCCGCGGCAAGCTCAAGATCTACGTGGGCGACATGGACAATTACTACCTGAACAATGCGGTCTACCTGGTCGAGGACTTCCTGAAAAGCGCCACCGATCCGCCCGCCGATGCCGAGATCGACTACGGAGACCGGGCCGAGCATTGCTGGAACGGGGATCACACCCGGTCCAACGCGTACTCCCGGCTCCGTTATCACCAGATGTTCATCCCGCGGATCATGAGCCAGATCCGTCGCAACCACCCGCCGGGAGCGGACACGGTGAGCTGGAGATACTGACTCAAGGATTTAGGACTTAGGACTTAGGACTAAGTGGCTCCGCACAAGATGGGGTCCCAGGTCCTTACCCGAAAAAACACGACAAGGACCGGGGTGGCCCGAACTGCGAGGAGTCACTTAGTCCTAAGTCCTTAGTCCTAAGTCCTAGTCAGTAGCCTTCCGGCTTCCGGAACCCGCCGATCTCCGCCGCGAGTGCTTCGGCGAACCCGATTGACGTGGCGTCCTCGAGGTAGGGTCCCATGATCTGGATCCCGACCGGCAGGCCGCCGCGGGTGAGTCCCGCGGGCGCGACGGTCGCGGGGAAGCCGCTCAAGGTGGCCGGGGTGATCCACCACGCGAGATCCATGTACGGTCGGGGGCCAGAGGACGTCTGGAGCGTTCGTTGGAACGGCTCCGGGCTGTGGTCGTGGGGAAAGGCCGCCGTGAACGCGACGGGTGAGAGGAACACGTCATGGCCGCGGAACCAGCTCTCCCACGCAGCCTTCATCTGCTCCCGTGCCCCGGCCTGGGCCTGGACCTTCCCGAAGCGATCGGTCCAGGCCCGATTCCAGATGCCCTGCAGCGTGGAATCCGGGTCTGCGGCCGCTCGGCGGGTGGCATCGACCAGCGAGTCGGGCAGGTTGCCGGCGAAGTAGGTGCCTAACAGGTAGGCGTAGGTGGTCCACTGGGCCCGCGGGTTGATCCCTTCGGGCCATCCCTCAGTCACCCGGGCGCCCGAGCGCCGGACCGTCGCCACGACCTGTTCCAGGACACTCCGAACATCATCGAGGACCGGGCAGGTGGGATCGTCCAGCACGACGCCCACGCGGAAGTCCTTCAAGGCGCGATGGCGGGACGGGGGTAGGGCCCAGCGAAAGGCTCGGGAATCGGGCTCGTCCGGACCGCCCAGCACTTCCATTCCCATTCGCAGGTCTGCCGCACTCCGGGCCATCGGCCCGGCGACGGGCAGGGGAACGATGGCCGCAGGCCGCTCACCCGGCAGCGGCGGAATGTGGCCGCGCAACGGCACCACGCCGACGGTTGGCTTGTGCCCGTAGATACTGCAGAAGTGGGCCGGGACCCTGATGGAGCCCCCGATGTCACTACCGATCGAGAAATGTCCGATACCGGCGGCCAGCGCGGCCGAGCTGCCGCCGCTGGAGCCCCCCGGCGTTCGCGTCCTGTCCCAGGGATTGTTGGAAGTCCCGTAGAACTCGTTGTAGCTCTGCCAGTCGGCCAGCATGAAGGGAACGTTGGTGTTGCCCAGCAGCACAGCGCCGGCCCGACGGAGCCGGGCCACCGGCACCGAGTCCTCGGCCGGCCGGTGGTTCCGGAGAAAGGGTGCGCCGGCGGTGGCGGGAACCCCCGCAATGCCGAACGATTCCTTCACCGTGATGGGCACGCCATGAAGCGGACCCCACCAGGTTCCCGCCGCCAGCGCCGCGTCGGCTTCGCGGGCCCGGGCCAGCGCCTGCTCGCGGAACAGGTTGACCACCGCGGTGAGCTGCGGATTGAACTTGTCGATCCGCTCCAGGGCCAGCTGGGTCAGCTCGAGGGAGGAAATCCGCTTGGTCCGGATGGCCGCGGCGGCCCCGGTGGCGCTGGCAAAGACGATGTCGCCCCGCTGAGCGAACCTCGGCTCGATCATCGGGGCGATCAACGGCAGTCCCAGACCGGCTCCCAGACTCTGGAGGAAATTACGCCGGCGCATGCTCTACCTCTACGACTGGGAAGAAGTCTTCCGGGCCTTTCTGGTCTTGCGGGGGGATGGCTTGCCCGATCCTACCTCCACTACTGCCCAGCGCTCACGACGGTCGGGCGGAACGTGAACGGCGGTGAACTCCCCTGTGGTCAGGCTGTCATCGGGTTCGGCAAACGTCTGAACCGGCTCGCCGGTCCGGCGGTCATACACCAAGAACACCCGCATGGCGGTCCATTGTGATGGGGAAGATGGAACATCTCCCGGCGGGCGGGGTTGTCAAGGCGGGAAACGCATCAGCGCGGTTGCCTGACGGGCCTAAGTCCTTTAGGATTGCGGTCCCACGGCTGGGTAGCTCAGGTGGTTAGAGCACGGCACTCATAATGCCGGGGTCGGCGGTTCGAATCCGCCCCCAGCTATAAGTACCGCAACGACTTACAGGGCTCTCCGCAATAAGCAGAAGCGAGCGGTGGTAGCAACCGCAGCATCACGCCGAAGTTTTCACCACTTCAACTCCGTTTGGTCGCAACCTCATATCAAGCCCGCCGTTCTCCGCTGGTCGCGACACCATCCCCTCAGGGCGATACCGGGCAGTTGTGACTGACCTTGGACCCGGTATGCTCGCCGATCAGCGCGACCAGGGAGGCACGACCTCGTTCATGCGTGCGTACGCGATCGACTGACCCAGGTGCTCGTTCATGTGGGCCACGAGCTGCAGCAGCACGGACCACTGTGGCACCGCGCGGCCATACTGGGTCGTCCCCTGCTCGGGATTCTGGAGGTCGGCCACCACCTTGCGCACGTGGTCGCGTGACTCCCGAAGTCGCGCCACAATCTGGCCCTTCTCGGTGAGGTCCTCCGCCGCATCGGCTTCGCGACCGTCAGGGGCCTTCACCCCGAGACTGGTCGCGGGATAGAGATAGTTGTACCGGGCCACGTGGCTGTAGACTTTGGCCACAGTCATGGTCCCGGTTCCCGGGCTCCATCCAAATTTGTCCGCCGGCATCGCTTCGGCGAGGGCGATGAATTTCTCCATCGAGGTCTCGAACTGGAGCATTACCTCCGACACAAAGCCGGAAGCGGTGCTGGGGGCCGCCTGGGCCCGGACTGGCGATGCCAGAGCGCCCAGACAACCGAGCGTCAGGAGAACACGGGCAGTCATGAATTCCTCCGGTTGAGTCGCAAAGCTAACGATTTCTGAGCTCCGCGGGGCCAGCTCTTATCGCCCTGCTGTGGCCCGACGGAACCCCCTTGACCCAGCAGCGCGACAGGTGATATCCTGTACGAAAGACTTCGTACGACACTAGGTGCAACACGATCCGCCTCGGCCGGTGCGCCGGCGGACCCGGGCGAAAGGAGCAGGGCAATGCAGCGCGGAATCCGCCTGGCCATCGTCGTCGCCGCTACACCGGCCGCGACCCTCGCGCATCAGCCGGCCACCTACATCGTCCGGAATGTCTCGGTGAGCGCCACGGCGGGGGCCCCGGTAACTCGGGT
>DASTEX010000068.1:0-4084 GCA_035709185.1 Gemmatimonadales bacterium | reverse complement strand
TCACCGTTCTCGCGGAGGAAGCCCACCAGCGGCCCCGGCAGCGGCCGGAATTGCGCCTGCCCCGCCAGCAGCTGATCCAGATAGCGGTTCACTCGCGACGCCGCAGAGTCCATCCGCTCAGCCTTGGGCCGGGTCGAGTCGGCCACGACCGAGTCGCTCAATCCGATGGATGCGGCCAGCTGGTCGACCGTGGCGCGGTAGGAGAGCTGGAGCGCCTGCCAGTTCGCAACCGGCACCGGGACGCCGGCCGAGTCCATCTGCCGGGTCATCAGGACGGTCTGGGACAGCTGCTCGACGAACTCCTGCAGCACGCTGTCGGGCTGGGTGGCGATCTGCCGGGGGGCGCCGGGCGGGAACGCCTCGACCCAGCGGACCACGTCGGCGACCGTGATGCTGCCGCCCTGGTAGCTCGCCAGCCGCTGCCGGTTCCGCCGGGCCCCATCGAGGTTGGCCATCGCCTCCTTGAGGTGCTTGCCGGCGTTCTCCTGCAGCTTGAGTTCTTTGGCCCCGGTCAGCTGGGCGATGTAGGTCGAGTCGAACTTCTGGGTGTGCATTCGCTCCAGCACCGGGAGGAACCGGTCCCGTACCTCTTCCCGGGGTGCGCGGCGGATGAGATGGAAGCCGAACGAGGTCTGGACCACGTCGCTCACCTGGCCGGGCTCGAGGGTCCAGGCCACGCTCTCGAATTCCGGCACGAACTGGCCGCGCGGTCCCACCGGCAGGAAGCCGCTGTCTTCCCGGCTGGCGTCGGCGTTGTTCTTCGCGATGGCGCCGAAGTCACCGCCCCGGCGGATCTGGTTGAGATAGCCGGTGATCTTGGCCCGGGCCGCGTTGGTGTCGGAGGCGCTGGTGCCGCCGGGCGTGACGATGATGTGCTGGAACAGGCGCATCTCCCCGGCGTCGTACGCGCTGTCGGCCCCGGCCGGGGTGGGCTTGGGGATCCGCTGGTGCAGGGTGTCCTGCCAGGACTGGATCCGCGCCTGGAGAATCTGGGGCCACTGGATCCGGGCCACCCGGGTGGAATCCGCGTCCAGCTGGCCGTCGATCCGGGCCGCGGCGAACAGGTTCAGATTGACCCAGACGTCGGTCAGTACCTCGGACGCCTCGGGGGTGACCGAGGCCCGCACCGAGGTGAGCATGGCGACCATGCGGTCGGTGTCGAGCCGTCGCCCCGCCGCCGTGGCCACCACGTTGGACTGGGCCGAGAACGCGTCGCACCCCGTTGCCGTCAGGGCGGCGGCACCGATCACCAGCAGCAGCTTTCCACGCATCAGTTGTCCTCTTCCGTCGTTATGGACTGACCCGGGCCGGCGCGGCCTGGCCCAGTGCGGCGCGGAGCGCGCGCACCAGCGCGGGTATGATCTCTTCTCCCCCCAGCCGTACCAGCCGCAGCGACAGGGGCACCGTGCGGCGCACGTCCGCAGCGAGCTGGACGTCTTCCAGCGCCGCGGTCAGGCCCGCCAGCCGCGGCTGCGTCCCCTGCCGGAACGTCAGCCGGGCTTCGTTCCCCCGTACCAATACGTGCTGAAGGCCCAGGGCGGCTCCGAGCACCCGGAGCCGGGTCATGTCCAGGAGATGCTCTGAATCGGGCGGGAGGGGTCCAAACCGCTCGCGCAGTTCCTGGCGCAGCTCATCAATTTCACCAGGGGTTGCCGCCCGCGCCAGTCGCCGGTAGAGCGACAGCTTGCTCTCATCGTCAGGCACATAGTGGTCCGGCAGGCCGACGGCCCGGTCGAAGACCACGTCCGGGGGCGCCGGCGCCGGTCCCCCGGACTGGCCCCGGAGCGCCTGGACGGTTTCCTCCAACCAGCGCAGGTAGAGGTCGAACCCCACCGCCTGGGCGTGTCCCGACTGTTCCGCGCCCAGGAGGTTCCCCGCCCCGCGCAGCTCCAGGTCCTTGAGCGCGATCCGGTATCCGGCTCCCAGGTCGGTGTGGTGTTCCAGGACCTTGAGCCGCTCTTCGGCCTGAGGGTCGATGGTATCGGGCACCAGCAGGTAGCAGTAGGCCCGCCGATGGCTGCGGCCCACCCGGCCGCGCAGCTGGTAGAGCTGCGCCAGCCCGAACCGATGAGCGTCGTGCACCACCATGGTGTTGGCGTTAGGCACGTCCAGGCCCGACTCGACGATCATGGTGGAGACCAGAATATCGACTTCGCCGTTCACGAACCGGCGCATCACTTCTTCCAGGTCGTCGCTCGACATCTGGCCGTGCGCCACCGCCACCCGGGCCCGGGGGGACAGGCGGCGGACCCGGGCCGCTATGGTCTCGATCGTCTCGATCCGGTTATGGACCACGAACACCTGCCCGCCCCGGTCCAGCTCCCGGGCAAAGGCCTCCTCCAGCAGGCCGTCGTCCCAGGGCTCGACGAAAGTGAGAATGGGTGAGCGGTCGCGGGGCGGCGTCTCGATCAGGGTGAGGTCGCGCATGCCGGCCAGCGAGAGGTGCAGGGTACGCGGGATCGGCGTGGCCGTAAGGGTCAGGACATCCACACTGAGCCGGAGCTCCTTGAGCCGCTCCTTGTGCTTGACCCCGAACCGGTGCTCCTCGTCCACGATGAGCAGCCCCAGGTCCTTGAACTGCACGTCCCTCGACAGGAGCCGGTGGGTTCCGATCACGATATCCACCGCACCGGCGGCCAGCTGGGCCAGCACCGCCTTCTGTTCCTTCAGGGTGCGGAAGCGGGAGAGCACCTCGATCTTCACCGGGAAGTCGGCCAGCCGCTCGGTGAAGGTGCGGCCGTGCTGCTCCGCCAGAATCGTGGTGGGCACCAGCACGGCCACCTGCTTGCCGCCCTGGATGGCCTTGAAGGCGGCGCGGACCGCCACCTCGGTCTTGCCGTAGCCTACGTCGCCCACCAGCAGGCGATCCATCGGCAACGGCCGTTCCATGTCGCGCTTGACTTCGTCGGTGGCGGTGCGCTGATCGGGGGTGTCCTCGTACAGGAAGCTCGATTCCAGCTCGCGCTGCCAGCGTGAATCGGGCGGCGAGGGATAGCCGGCCGCCACCCGTCGCCGGGCGTAGAGATCGAGCAGCTCCGCCGCCATCGCCTTGATGGCATCGCGGGTCCGTTCCCGCACCCGCTTCCACGCGGTCCCGCCTAACCGGTGGAGCCGGGGCGGCGGCCCGTCCTCTTCGCCGGCCGCGCGATAGCGCTCCAGCTGATCGAGTCCGTAGAGCGGAACGTTGAGCCGGTCTCCGCCTTCGTACTCGACCACCGCGGCCTCGATCGAGCCACCCCCGGCATCGATAGTGGTGAGTCCGCGATAGATCCCGATGCCGTGATCGAGATGGACCACGTAATCGCCCGGGGCCAGATCCCCGGTGACGGACGTGGGCGCCGCCTGCCGGTAGCGGCGGGCCCGGCGGAGCCGACGGGCGCGGCGGAAGATCTCGTGGTCCGTGAGCACCCTGAGCGAGGGCATGACGAAGCCCCCTTCGAGCGCGCCCACCGCCAGGATCGGGTGACGGATCGCGGGACCGGCGGACGGCTCGTTGAGCAGCTCGTCCAGACGCTCCAGCTGTCCTTCGTTATCGCAGAGGATGAGCGTGCTGGCGTCGCTGCTCAGGGCGGCCCGGAGCCGCTTCAGGTCCCGGTCAACCCGCTCCGGCGGCAGGAACCCGACCATGAGATCGACCGGTTCGTCCCGCAGCAGCAGCCGGGGAAAGCCTTCCAGCCGTTCGCGCCAGGCCTCGGGCGGCTGGAAGATGGCATCGCGACTGGGTACTTCCTCGCCCAGCCGGCGGGCGATCTCCAGGTGGTGGGCCGCCTCGCGCCAGGCGCGGGACACTTCCTCGGCATCGGGGCCGGCCGACTCCTGGATCAGCAAGGCATCGCCCGGGAGGAGGTCGAGCAGAGTCGAAGGCGGACGAAGGCGGTCGAAGGCGGTCGAAGGCGGTCCCTCTACCTCGCCGTCATCGATGCGCGCGGTGATCGGCAGGATGGTCACGCCGGTCAGCGGGCCCTGGCTGCGCTGGGTGGTCAGGTCGAAAGCGCGGATCGACTCGATCTCATCGCCCCACCACTCCAGCCGGGCCGGGGAGGCCATGCCGAATCCGTAGACGTCCACGATGCCGCCGCGAACG
>DASTEX010000067.1:0-2373 GCA_035709185.1 Gemmatimonadales bacterium | reverse complement strand
GTGGTTGCGGTGGGTCCTGCCGGTCGACACCGCCATCAACCTGGGTCTCGCGATCCATATCGTGCTGGCCGGTTGCACCATGTACGCCTTCCTGCGGGCGTTAGGCGCTTCCTGGGGCGGGGCGCTGGCCGGGGGCCTGACTTGGGAGCTGTCCGGTATCGTGGCGGGGCTGGTAGGGCCGGGACACGACGGCAAGCTGTTCGTGGCCGCGCTCACTCCGCTGTTGTTCCTGGCGGTGCTGCGGGCGGTCCGCGACCGGCGGCTCCCGGCGATCGGCATGATCGCCATCGCCGTGGGCCTGAGCCTGCACGGCCATCCGCAGCTGAGCTATTACCTGTTGTTCGCGGCCGGGCTCTGGGGCGTGTGGCTGGTATTCCTGGCCCCGGAACGCCCGTCGGCCCCGGAACGGCTACGGCTGATCCTGGGGGCACTGGCCGGGGTCGCGCTGGGGTTCGGGCTCTACGCCATCCAGGCGATGCCGTTCTACGAGTACATCCCGTTCTCGCCCCGGTCCGAAGGCGGTCAGAGCGGCGGGTGGGACTACGCTACCAACTTTTCACTGCCCATCTCGGAGCTGTTCTCTCTGGTGATGCCGGAGTTCAACGGAATCCGGGAAGACTACTGGGGGCCGAATCCGCTCAAGTTTCACACCGAATACTTCGGGCTCTTTCCCCTTTCGCTCGCGATCCTGGGACTGGGCGACCGCAAGCGGCGGCCGGTGATCCTGGCGCTGGGGGTCATCAGCCTGCTGTTCCTGCTGATCGCCCTGGGTCGGCACACCCCATTCTACCGGCTGTGGTATGAAGTCATGCCCATGATGAAGAAGGTCCGGGCCCCGGGCATGGCGTATTTCCTGGTGGCGTTTCCGCTCGCGACCTTCGCCGGGTTCGGCGCCGAGCGGGTGCTGAACGGCGAGGTCACCTTCCGGAAGGCCCTGATTCCGGTCGCCGTCCTGGGCTCGCTGGGGTTGCTGGGAGTGTTAGGCATCCTCCAGTCCGTGGCCCAGGCGATCGCGCTGCCGCAGCGGATCGACGCCGCCATCCAGAACGGTCCGGCCATCCGGGAAGGGGGCCTCCGGCTGCTCGCCCTGACGGCGCTGGCGCTGGGGGTGCTCTGGGCGATCGGCATCGGCCAGCTGCGGGCGGTGGGTGCAGCGGCGGCCATCGCCCTGGTGGTCGTGGCCGACCTCTGGAGTGTGGAGCGCCGGTTCTTCCAGTTCCAACCGCCGGCGTCGGTCACCTATGGCGACGACGAGGTGACGTCCGCGGTGGGCAAGACTCCGCTGCCGTACCGGCTGCTGAACGCAAACGTGTACCACGGCTCGTGGCTGATGGCGCACCACATCCCCGAGCTGCTGGGCTACCATGGCAACGAGCTGCGCTTCTTCGACGAGCTGCTGGGCGGGAAGAACGTCTGGCAGCACCTGGGCATACCCACGGTCTGGAATCTCTATGGCGTGCGCTACCTGGTGACCCCCCAGCCGATCGACGCCCGCGGCTGGAGGCCGGTCGTCGGCCCGGTGCCGTCCTCCAGCGGACTGCCGGCGTATCTCTACGAGATGGAAGTCCCGCCTTCCTGGGTCAACGTGCTTCCCGCCGCGGCCAAGGTTCCCGAAGACCAGTTGGTGCCGACCCTGCTGGACCAGCGGTTTCCGGCTGACCGGGTCGTGCTGTTCCCCGATACCGCGTCCGTGACTCCGGCAGCCATCGGCGACACCGTGCCGGCTCCGTCTCCGGTCCAGGCCACCCTCACCGACTGGCGGCCCGGACGAATGACGATCGGGCTGGCGGGGGAGGCCGCGTCGCCTCAGTGGCTGGTAGTGAGCGAGAACTGGTATCCCGACTGGCGGGCGCGGGTGGACGGCCGGGAGATTCCCACCCATCGCGGGCAATTCGCCCTGATCACGGTAGAGCTCCCGCCCGGGGCGCGGGAAGTCACCCTGGAGTTCCGGTCGGGAGCCTACGCCACCGGCCGAATGGTCACCCTGATTTCGCTGGCTCTGGCCCTGGGCCTGCTGGTCATCCCCGCCATCCGGGAGCGTCGGCGCGCCCATGCCTGAGCGCCTGCTGGTCGTGCTTCCGACCTACAACGAGAGCCGGAACCTCGACCAGATCGTTCCCGCCATCCTGAGCCAGGACCACCGGATCGAGGTTCTGGTGGTGGACGACAACTCGCCCGACGGCACCGGCGCCATCGCCGACGCCCTGGCCGAGACGCTCGACCGGGTCCACGTTCTGCACCGCCCGGGGAAAGAGGGGCTGGGGCGGGCGTATATCGCCGGGTTCCGGTGGGGCCTCGAGCGGGGGTTCGACCTCCTCTTCGAGATGGACGCGGACTTCTCCCACGACCCGCGGTTCCTGCCCGACCTGATCC
>DASTEX010000066.1:0-6789 GCA_035709185.1 Gemmatimonadales bacterium | reverse complement strand
CGAGCTTCCTGATGCGGATCAGGCGCAGCTGCGGCTCCCTGACTCCGCACGACGCGATCTGCTGGAGTGGTATTCGGGGTACGAGGTGGCCGATGTGCTCAGCATGGTCCTGAGCAGGGAGGTCCCGTTGGCGCAGTTGCTTCACGGTGGGGCTTTCCCCGCGTTATCGGATGACCGGCCGTATAACGAGTACTACTTCCTGCGTCGTTTGTTACCGGGTCCTAACGGGCTTGAGGATGTCCACTAGGCCCACAGCGGTACCGGCCGCCGGGCGACTCCCACCGCCCTCGCTTGCGGTTCTTCTCGCCGCGCTGGTTGTCGGTGGGGCGCTGCGATTGACGTATGCATTCGGCGGCGGGTTATGGCGTGACGAGGCACAGGCCATCGGCATTGCCGAAATTCCCGCTATGCGGGCAATGTTCGAGTTCCTGATACAGCACGAGTCGCATCCGCCGCTGTACCACCTTCTTCTTCGGTGGTGGATATCACTATTCGGGTCTTCCGATGCCGCCGCTCTGACGCTTCCATTGCTGTTCGGCCTCGCCCTGATTCCGGCGTCCTATCTCATCGTTCGAGAGCTTCACTCCTCCCGTGCTGGTGTGATTGCGGCCATTCTGGTGAGCGTTCATCCGGCTCTGATCCGCTATTCCGGCATGGTCAGACCATACTCCTTCCTTTCCCTTCTCAGCCTCATTCTGGTTTTCTGCCTCTGGCGCATCCTTGTCCGCGAGCACCGCCGCAGTTGGCTAATCGGTTATACAGCCGTGGCGACGGCCATGATCTATACCCATCATTGGTCGTGGCTGGTGGTGGCCTCCGGGGGGCTCCTCTGGCTGGTGTTCGGGTTCGCTCGACGCGGCCTCCGGGAAGTCGGTGTCGCTGCTGCAACGTATGGCGTTATCGGTTTCTTGTATCTGCCGTGGGCCTTGGCCCTGCTCAGGCAACTCGGTGGAGCGGGCCACCTTCCGGCCCAGGAGTCATTCGGCGAAGCGGCGTGGAGAGCGCTGTTTGGGATCACCTGGGTGCCGTCCGGGCTTGCCGCACTGCTCCTACTGGGGATATCGGTCACCCGGTTCCTTCTGCGCAGCCCGGTTGCGACGACCCTCGACCTTCGACTTGCGGGCGGGCTGGCTGCCGGCACCGTCGTTCTCAGCGCGGCAATGACCGTATTGCTCTTGAGAGTCGCCAATCTCACCTCGGTGTGGTGCTACTCGATCATCGTGCCGCTCTACCTGGTTGCCGTGGCGCTGATCATAGGTCACCGGGAATCCGGACGCCGCGGGCTTGTGGCTGCTGCCATTCAGGTGACTTGGGTGGCCACGATGCTCCTTGCCTGGGAGAAATTGCAGGGCATTCCACGGTCGAACACGAGGCTCGTAGCCCAGGAGCTCCGATCGGTCATGAACTCCACCGATCGCCTGATTGTCGTGCCGGGCTACGTGGTCACCTCCTTCCGGCGCTACCTCGGACCGTGGGAACGGGCGTATAGTCTGCCGGAGGACACTCTGGCGACTTACATCCCTTATGACCACCGGACGGCTCGGGATCTGGATCCAAGGGGCTGGACCCGGTTGCTGGCCGCCATGGATTCGAGCCGGAGGGAGTGCTCACGCGTGTGGTTTGTGGTGGAATCCGGGGCTCCTCCGCACATGCAGTGGCTTTTGTCGCACCTGCTCAGGGCGGCGCGGGACCGACTCGGGCCGCCCCTGAGATGGGAGAGCGAGCCCAGGCCGGGCATGGTCGAGCACTCCACTGTTCGTAGGTACTCCCCTTGCGGCGGGTCCCCTCAGGCCGGCGCCGGATTGTCAGGCCGCTTTGAACTGCAGCCATGACCGCCGGCAGGCTCCTGCAACTTGCTAAGTCCGCCTGGGGAATCCGGGTTCTCACTTGGACCGCCAGTCTGCTGCTGGTGGCGCTGGGAATTCTGCCGGCTCTGCTGCGCGATGCCCGACCCGACGAATCCTGGCCGCTCTACCTGGCCGAGAGATTGCTGGAGGGACAGCGGCACGGGCTCGATTTCTACGAGATGAATCCTCCCCTCTACATCTGGCTCTGCTTCCCGGCAGTGCTGCTGCATAAAGTGATGGGGCTGGGTCACTGGCAGGGCTGGATCCTCACGGTGAGCGTTCTCTCGGCCATCAGCCTGGGCCTGGCCGCCCGGCACCTCGACTCCCGGGAAGTGCCGGCCCGCTCCAGACACTGGTTTCTGCTGGCGGCCGGCTTCGCGCTCCTGGTTCTCCCCCGACTTCAGTTCTCCGAGCGGGAGCACGTCTCGCTCCTGCTGGTACTGCCCTATGTGTTGACCGCCGCGCGTCGCGCCGGTGGGAATGTGGTCGCTTCCGGCTGGGCGGCCGGGGCCGGTCTGATGGGTGGCATGGGCTTCAGTCTCAAACCACACTTCCTGGTTGCCTGGGTTCTGCTTGAACTGTGGCTCGCGACCCGGCTGGGCCGCCGGAGCCTGGGACGGCCGGAGCTCTGGGGCCTGGTGGGGTTCGGGGCGCTCTACCTGGGGCTCGTGATGCTGCTGGTCCCGGATTATTTCCCGATGGCACTTCGGCTGGCCCCGATCTACCACACCTATCTGAACAATGGAATCGCGGGCGCCATCGTAATGGCCGGGCCGGTTCTTCTGGGTATCGCGGTCCTCGCGCTGGCAGTGCGGCGCGCCATGCCGAACCTCGATCCACTGCGTGACGCGCTGACGGTCGCTTTTCTGGGTTACTTTCTCGCCGCCATCCTGCAGCAGAAAGGATTCAGCTACCACTACCTCGGCGCCTGGGGATTCGGGTTTCTGCTGCTGGCGCACAGCTGGCTGACCCGGCCCGCTCGCATCTCCTGGTATCCTTCGGGGGTCCTCCTGCGGGCCGGGTTCGTGCTGCTCGGTGTTGTGGTCATCACCCGAACATTTTCGTCCGTCAGGGAGCTGGTGCAGCCCGCTCACTCCCGATTTCAGCCCGGTCCCGAATACGCCGAACTGATCCGACAAACCCGGGAGCTGGCTGCCGGTGAGCGGATCATTGCGCTGTCCACCAATCCGGTGAGTGGCTGGCCTCTCACACTGAGCGCCGGCACGGGTTGGAGCTCGCGCTACATGCACTTCTGGCCGCTGGTGGCCTTCTACGACGATCAGCTCTGGACCGCCCCGATGCGGCTGGTCCAGCCTCGTCCCTTGAACCAGCGAACCGGCGAGGAGCGCCGGTTTCACGAAGAGGTCATCGAAGACCTCCATCGGCATCACCCGCGACTGGTGATCGTGCTCCTTCCCGACAGCACCGTGTGGGGCATGGGGGGGGCCCGCCGCTTCGACTATCTCGAGTACTTCGGGGCCGATCCCCGGTTTCGTGATTTCATGGCGGCCTATCAGCCGGTTCGCCGGATCGGGGCCTACGAGATCTGGAGTCGGTCGCCGGAATGAGGCCCCTGCCGTTGCTGGGCTGGATAGCGGTCGCGGGGCTGGGGGTCCTGCCGCCGTTGTTCCGGATGGCGCACACCGACGAATCCGGGTTCCTCTATCTGGCCGGCCAGGTGCTCGATGGCCAGCGTCACGGCATCGATTTCCTGGAGATCAATCCGCCGCTTGCGATCTGGCTCTCGATGCCGCCGGTGCTGATTCACCGGACGACCGGCTGGCACTCGTGGGTGATCTGGGTTGTGATGGTTGCCGGGCTGATCGGTGCCTGCCTGTGGCTGACGGCCCGCTGGCTGAAGCTGGTCGAGCCTTCGTCATCGCGGCGCGTCTGGCTCATGCTTGCCGCCGGCTTCGCGGGGTTGCTCCTGCCGGGCCAGGAATTCTCCGAACGGGAACACCTGGCCATGGCTCTGGCCCTGCCGTATCTGGCGCTGGCCGCCGCGCGCACCGGCCGGCTCCAGCTATCGCCGGGCACTGCGGGGATCACCGGTGTGCTCGCCGGGATCGGCTTCAGCCTCAAGCCCCACTTCCTGGTCACCTGGCTGCTGGTAGAAGCCTGGCTGCTGCTGCGCCTGGGTCGCGAGACCTTCCGCCGGGTGGAGCTGCCGCTCGTGATCGCCACCGGTGGGGTCTATCTGGCGCTGGTGTTTCTGGTCGCGCCCGACTATCCGCCGATGATTCTCGACCTGGCGCAGCATTACCAGGCCTACCTGCGGAATCCGCTCGGCACCGTGGTACTGATGGCCGGGCCGGCGCTGCTGCTGATTGTTGGGGTGGCGCTGGCAGCCCGGCAGGTGGCGACCCAACCCGACGGGTTGCGGGACGTTCTGTCTCTCGGCTTTGTCGGTTATCTGCTGGCGGCCATCCTCCAGCTCAAAGGGCTGAGCTACCACTACCTCGCGGCCGCGGGGATCGGCTTTCTGCTGCTGGTGCGGGTCTGGCAGACTCGTCCGGCCCGCCTCTCGTGGCAGCCGTCAGGCATGACGCTGCGGCTGGGCTTCGCCCTGATCATCCTCATGCCGCTGCTCACATTGCGCGATGCCGTGAGGGAGTTGCTCCGGCCCGGCAGTGTCCGCACCGAGTTCGACCCGGCCTATCCCGCACTGCTGACCCGGGTCCAGGGTCTCGCCGCCGGCAAGCCCATCCTGGTTCTGTCGTCCAACATGAACGATGGCTGGCCGCTGACGCTCGACGCCGGATCCCGCTGGGCCTCGCGTTACATGCACTTCTGGCCATTGGCGGCCGCCTATCACGACGAGATCCTGGCGGACCCGTTGGGGGTGGTCCAGCCCAGGTCTTACGTCGAACGGACCGGTTTCGAGCGGCGCTTCTCGGATCAGCTGCTGGAGGATCTCGAGCGTTACCGGCCCCGGCTGCTGGTCGTGGTGCGCCCCGACAGTGGCGAGGTCTACGGGGGCCACGCCCGCCGCTTCGATTATCTGGGTTACTTCGGGTCGGATCCCCGGTTCAGGGAGCTGCTGGAAGGCTACCAGGAGGTGGCTCCGATCAGCATCTACCGGTTGTTCGTTCGCGATTCCATCGCGGCCGGTTCCCCCACCGCCGTTCCGTTGTCGAGCCGCGCCACCGTCAGCAGGGAGAGCCCGAACCGGAAGGGCCGGGGCCGTTCGCCGGTGAGCCGGGCCTTCTCCGACAGCAGCACCCGATGGAGGAACTCGTTGACCGGACGCGGAGGGACCGGCAGCACCAGCGCACTCTTGTCCGGCCTGAGCCGCTTGATTCCGCGTTCGACCAGCGCCAGAGGAAACAGCCTGCTGTTGTAGTACCCCAGCTCGAGCGGCGTGAACCGGGCCTGCCGCAGAGCGCCGCCAAGCTGGGTCCGGGTGTAGCGCCGGCGGTGATGGTTCAGGGTGTCGTGCGAGGACCAGAGCCACTGGTAGGCCGGCACGGTCGCGATCACCAGCCCTCCGGGAGCAAGCAGGGACGCCGCTGCCCGCAGCGCAGCGATATCGTCGTCAAGGTGCTCCAGCACGTCGAAGAAGCAGACCGCATCGAACCGCGGGAAGGCGAGGTCGCCGAGGCGGTCGAGCGATCCGACCGATACGTGCTCCAGGCCGCGCTGCCGGCAGAAAGCCACGGCCTCGGCAGCCGGATCGATTCCCCAGACGTCCCAGGTTTGTCTTGCCGCGTCAAGGAAGTACCCGGTGCCACAGCCGACGTCGAGCACCCGGGCCCCGGGGGGGACCCAACGGTGCATGAGCGCCAGGACGATCTCCAGCCGGGCCCGGAACCACCAATGCCGGTCCTCGATTTCGCGCATCCGCTCCAGCACGCCCTCTTGCATCCTACCTCCCGGCGACGGATGCGGCGGTGACGGCCGTGCAATCGCTGCGCGGTACGGTGTCGAGCACGCCACCGGCCCGCTGGAGCATGACGGCCGTTCGATCGCAGTATACCGGTTGCCATCCGTCGTCGAGCAGGAGCTCGCTGGTGAGCGGCCCGCCGGTGGCCACCAGTGCAAGTTCGATCTCCCATACAGCCAGGGAGTCGCGCCATCCCGGCTGGATGTTCACCACGTGGCGATGCGCCCGGATGTACTCGCCACCATAGAAGTCCGATCCTCCATCGATGAATACCTTCATCTCGGGCCAGGCATACAACAGGTATCCCCCCCAGATGAACTCGTGGAACATCCGGCCGTGGACGTTGCGCGACCTGGCCCACGCGACGGCATCCACCGGGAACCGTTCGGCGACAAATCCCTCCGGCACCAGCTGACGCCCGGCCACCCGGCCGTGGGCCAGAGCCAGACCCGACAGTAGCACAAGGGATGTCAGGATGTAGGGCAGCGTAACCCCGGTTCGGGCTCTGGCCGCAAATCGCTGGACGAACGGGCGCCGACCCATCCACTGGTTCCAGGGCGGAGCCAGGTGCAGGGCGAGCAGCGGAACGGCCAGCAGCCCGAACTGGACGATGTTCCGTACCGAAATGAGCGCCATGCCGGCCGTTCCCAGCATGACCATGATGTGAGTCCAGCTGGGTCGCGGGCGCAGGGTCAGCGCCGCGATCATCCCGAACAGGCTGAACAGGAAGAGCCGATCTTCCCTGAGGAAGTCGGGTGATTGGAATTCGTGGGTCAGCCAGCGCAGCCACGGATCCCGGAAAAACTCCACGACGTGCCACGGCAGCTGCCACCCGTAGGGGTTGAAGCACGTCGCGAGAACGGCCAGCACCAGAACAGGGATCAGGCCGATCGCGGCCCGGCGCTCTCGTTGCCGGACCTCCCGGTCGTTCGACCAGAAGGATTCCACGAAGTGCCCCGCCAGGTACAACCCGATGAAGATCCAGCCGAATACGAAGGCCCCATGCAGGTTGGCCCAGAATGCAAAGAGGACGGTGAACGCCCAGAGGGGCGGCCGTCG
>DASTEX010000065.1:0-2029 GCA_035709185.1 Gemmatimonadales bacterium | reverse complement strand
GGCCGTAGTGCTGTTCTACGGCGTATACGGCTACTTCGTCGAAGCCATCGTGCGGATCGGGTTCAGCGTGTACCAGGTGCTGGCGGTGCTGGCCTGCATCATCGGCGTCACCGTCATCGATGTCTTCATGCTCCGGGGCGCCCAGTCCCGGGGCGAGATCCGCTGGGGCCAGATGCCGGAGCGCTCGCAGTATGCCCTCTTCGTGCTGGCGGTCACCTTCACCTGGCTGATGGGTCTCATGGGCTTCGCCCGGAGCGGGATCCGGCAGCACTGGCACGTCTGGGAGGTCATGCGCGACACCAGCAACCAGGCGGCGACGCCGGCGCTGGGGTACGCCGCCAACATGATCAGCACTTGTGTCGTGATCTTCCTGGCGCTGGTGGCCTTCATCTTCTGGCTGGGCGGACTGGCCGAGCGGGCGGCCCACAAGCCCGCCGCCACCGCGGGAGCGTAAGCCGCCATGTGGATGATCAATCTCCGGGTTCTGCTGGTGGCGGCGCTGGTGATCGGTTTCTACACCACCGTGGCCCACGTGATTCCACAGCTCGAGTCGGAGGTGCCCGAAGCGCTCGACCTGAGCGGCGGCGCCAGTCCGGAAGCACTGGCCTCGGCCGGCGAGCGGATCTACAACGGCGCCGGCGGATGCACCGCCTGCCACGGGCTCGGCACCCGCGCCCCCAACCTGCTGACCGATCATGGCGGCGAGGGACCGATCGGGGCCCGCTGCGGCACCCGGGGCAAGGACTGCAAGGCGTATCTGTACGAATCGATGACCAGCCCGGGGGCCTTCCTGGTGCCGGGATTCGAGAACATCATGCCCGACATGCGGCGGCAGATCGCGGAAGATCAGATCTGGGCCGTGATCGCGTACCTGCAGTCGCTGGGGGGAGAAATCACCGTCACCGCCTCCGACCTGCCCGCGCCGGTAAGCGGGAATACCGGCGGCGCGGCGACCGGTCCGGCGCCGACGGCCACGACCGACCCGGAGGCGCTGCTCACCGAGAAGGGCTGCATCGGCTGCCACATTCTGAACGGCACCGGCGGGCCGGTGGGACCGCCGTTCGACGGCATGGGCCGCCGGCTGCGTGCGGACCAGATCCGCCGGTCCATTCTGCAACCCAACGCCGACACCGCAAAGGGATACGAAAAAATGGCGGGCACCATGCCGCCCAACTTCGGCCAATTGCTGTCGGCCCAGCAGCTGGAGGCCATCGTGGGCTTCCTGGCGAATCGCCAATGAGCCGCGTGGGCGACGCGCTGCGACACCCGTTCTGGCAGGCGGTGCTGCTGCTGGTGCTGGCCTACCTGCTGTTCACGGCCGGCATCGCCTACCTGCCGCCGCTGTTAGGCATCCGGAGCGCGCCGGTGCCGGCCAGCGTGGTGGTGCAGTACATGCTCACCGCCCTGGTGGCCATCCTGATCTACGTGAGCGAGGATGAGGCGCGCTGGGCCCGGTTCAAGCAGCCGATCCGGGCCACCCTGGTGGAGCCGCGACTCCGGGCGGTCCGGCTGGCGCTGCTGGTGCTGGTTCCGCTGGCAGTAGGGTTCGTGGCCTACGAGCGGGCCCGGCCGAAAGTGGCGGCACCGATCCAGCTCCGCAGCATTCACCCCGCCCCGCCGGCCCAGATCACGTTCAAAGGCAAGGCCATGGCGCTCACCGGGCTGGAGAACCCGCTCCGCTCCCGGGGCGACCTGGCCGAGCATTACCGGACCGGCCGGAAGATCTACTACCAGAACTGTCTTCCCTGCCACGGCGACCTGCTGGACGGCGACGGCCATTTCGGCCGCGGCTTCAGCCCTACACCGCTGTCGTTCGACGATCCGGGCAACATCGCGCAGCTCACCGAGAGCTTCGTGTTCTGGCGGATCGCCAAGGGCGGTCCCGGTCTCCCGCGGGAAGGCACGCCCTGGAATTCGGCGATGCCGGTATGGGAAGACTTCCTGACCGAGGACGAAATCTGGGCGGTGATCATCTTCCTGTACGAGCAGTCCGGCTTTTCGCCCCGCAGATGGGAAACCGGTGGCGCGG
>DASTEX010000064.1:0-5662 GCA_035709185.1 Gemmatimonadales bacterium | reverse complement strand
GCTGGTGTCGGCCCGCTGGCCCCGGTGGCCGGCGTCGCTGATGGTGAGGATGGCGACTCGCATACTCGGCCGGAAGGGTCGAAGGTCGGAAAAGTCGGAAAAGTCATTCCGACCTTTCCGACTCTTCCGACCTTTCCGACTACTTCTTGGCTGACCCCTTCGTATAGAACGGCTTCTTCACTACCACCGCGCTGACCCGCTGGCCCCGGCAGTCCACCTCGAATTCAGTCCCCACCCTGGCCGATGCGACCGGGAGGTACGTGGTACCGATGGCCTGGCCCAACGATGGGCTCTGGCCTCCGCTGCGGACGATGTCCACCTGCCTCCCATCGATCCAGACCGGATAGCCGTGCCGGGGAATGCCCCGCCCGGTGAGCGTGAAGCCGACCAGCTTGCGGGTGACGCCCCGGAGCTTCTGGTGCTTGAGCGCTTCCAGTCCCACGAAGGGCGAGCCCTTGTCGAGCTTGACGATCCAGCCCAGGCCCGCCTCCAGCGGAGTGGTGCTGTCGTCGATGTCGTTGCCGTAGAGCGCGTAGCCCACTTCCAGCCGGAGCGAGTCGCGCGCGCCCAGCCCGATCGGCCGCGCCCCCGCGGCGGTGAGCGCGTCCCACAGCATCGGGGTGTCCCGCGACCGGCAGTAGATCTCGAACCCGTCCTCCCCGGTGTACCCGGTGCGGGAGATGAAGCAGCCCACCTGGCCGATGCTGCCGCTGGCGTGGTGATAGTACTTGATCTCCGACAGCGGGATGCTCGAGAGCGGCTGGAGCACGGCCTCGGCCCGCGGCCCCTGGAGCGCGAGCAGGCCGATGTCGTCCGAGATGTCGCGCAGCCGCACGTTGGTACCCTTCTTGTGGGCCACGAAATGCTCCCAGTCGATCTGCCGCCGCGACGCATTCACCACCACCATGAGCTTGTCATCGAAGCGATACACGGTGCAGTCGTCGATGAAGGTCCCTTCGTCGGAGAGGAGCGCGGAGTACTGTACCTGCCCCGGCTCCAGCGCGCTCACGTCGTTGCAGGTGAGCCGGTTGACGAACGCATTGCGGTCGGGTCCGGTCACCTCGAACTCCCCCATGTGGGAGACATCGAAGATGCCCACGTCGGTCCGGACCGCCTCGTGCTCGGCCAGGATCCCCCCGGGGTATTGCACCGGCATTTCGTAGCCGGCGAAAGGCACCATCTTGGCCCCCAGCGCAACATGGGCGGCGTGGATCGGAGTGTGCTTGAGCGCTTCGGTCATCGGAATCTCACTGAGTCATCGCCCATGAGCGCGGCGAGAAGTGCTTTCTGAATGTGGAGCCGGTTCTCGGCTTCGTCCCAGACCCGCGACCGGGGGCCCTCGATCACCCCGTCGGTCACCTCCTCGCCCCGGTGAGCCGGGAGGCAGTGGAGAAAGATGGCCTCGCGGGCGGCCCGGGTCATGAGCGCCTCGTCCACCATGTATCCGGTGAAGGCCTTGCGCCGGGCCTCGGCTTCCTCTTCCTGTCCCATGCTGGCCCACACATCGGTCGTGACCACGTGGGCCCCCTCGGCGGCCTCGGCGGGATCCCGCAGCACCCGGATCGAGGCCTTGCCGTCATTCCGCTGCCGGACACCGGCGTCGGGCTCGTAGCCGGCGGGACAGGCCAGTCGCAGCTCGAACCCGAGCAGCCCGGCGGCGTTGATCCAGCTGTTGGCCATATTGTTCCCGTCGCCGATCCACGCCACCACCTTCCCCTCCCAGCCACCCAGGTGTTCCTTCACGGTCAGCAGGTCAGCCAGCACCTGGCAGGGGTGAAGCAGGTCGGTGAGCCCGTTGATGACCGGGATGGCGGCGTACCGGGCCAGCTCCTCCACATCGGTGTGGGCAAAGGTGCGAATCATGATCCCGTCTACATAACGGGAGAGCACCCGGGCGGTATCGCGGATCGGCTCGCCCCGGCCCAGCTGGATGTCGCGGGAGGACAGGAACAGCGCGTGGCCGCCGAGCTGGAACGTGCCCACCTCGAAGGAGACCCGGGTGCGGGTGCTGCTCTTGGCGAACACCATGCCGAGGGTCTTGCCCGCCAGGGGGCGCCGGCGAAAGCCTCCCTGCTTCATCTCGAGGGCCAGCTCCATGAGCCGGGAGACTTCCTCCCGCGACAAGTCGGGAATCGCAAGGAAGTCACGTTTGGTCATGGATGGTCCGGGGTCGGCTGGGCGGCGGATACTAGCCGGGAAGGGGCGGGACACTCAAGGACTACTCTCAGGACTTGGTACTTAGGACTAAGGACTAAGTCCACTACCCCGCCGCCCCAGTGAGCGCGCCAGAATCCCGGGGGTGGGTGGGGCGGACTTGGTCCTAAGTCCTTAGTCCTAAGTCCTTGGAGTAGTCCTTGAGTGCGGAACCAGGTTCAGCCAGGGAGTATTGTCGAAAGATGGAGTCCTTCAACCCGGCCGCGTTCGCGGGCACCCTCGCCCTGCTGGGCATCGTCATCCTCCTGGCAGGGGCGCTGTCCGGTATGCTCGACCGCTGGGGCGTGCCCCAGGTCGCACTGTTTCTGGCGCTGGGGACCCTGCTCGGCCCGTTCGGTCTCGGCCTCATTTCCTTCCCCCTCGACTCGGCCATGCTGGGCGGGGTGGCGACCCTCAGTCTGGTCCTGGTGCTCTTCACCGACGCGGTCTCGGTGGACCGGGCGCAGCTGCGGCAGCACCTGAAGCTCGCGCTGGTGGTGCTCGGGCCCGGCACCGTGCTCACCACCCTGCTCATCACGCTGGCGGCCCGGGCGCTGCTTTCGGTTTCGTGGCCCGCCGCGTTCATTCTGGGCGCCGCCCTCGCCTCCACCGATCCGGTGATGATGCGGGGTCTGCTCCGGCGGCGAGGCGTGCCGGCCTCCGCCCGGTATGCGCTCGGCCTCGAGAGCGGTCTGAACGACGTGGTGGTCCTGCCGATCGTGCTGGTTGCGATGGCGATCCTGGCCGCGCAGGGGGTGGAGAGCGACGGGCTGTCCCCCCTGGGCCCCGTGGCCCTCAACGTGTTCCTGCTGGGGCCGGCCGCGGGCGCCCTGGTCGGATTCCTGTCGGTCCGCGGCATGGTCCTGGTCCGCCGCCACTTCGGAATGCGGCGGGACTATGAGTCGTTGTACGTGCTCGCGGTCGCGTTCACCGCATTCGCCGCCGCCGAGTTTCTCCATGCCAGCGGGTTCATGGCGGTGTTCACCGCCGGCCTGGTCATCACCTTCCTCGACGTGGAGCTGTGCGACTGTTTCCACGATTACGGCGAAGCCACGTCGGAGATGCTGCTCCTCTTCGCTTTCGTGGCATTCGGATCGACCCTGATCTGGACCGGGCTCGAGGTGGTCTCGGTCCGCGCCCTGCTGTTTGCCCTGGTGGGTCTGGGTGCGCGGACCGTAGTACTCCTGGCGGCGCTGGCCCGGGCCGGCCTGGACCGGCAGAGTTACTGGACGATCGTGCTGTTCGGCCCCCGCGCGCTGAGCTCGCTGCTGCTGGTGCTGCTGCCGGTCTTCGCCGGGCTGCCGGAAGGCCGCGCGCTGTTCCCCTACGCCGCGCTCACGGTCCTCCTGTCGGTGGTCGTGCACGGCGCCGTCCTGTTCGGCCTTCGCGGCCGGGAGCCGTCACCCGCGGGCAGTGACCAGGGAGCGATTCGCCTGTCACTGGCGGAGGTCTCCGAGCTGCAGCGCCAGGGAGAGCCGGTGCGGTTGCTCGATGTGCGGACCGAACGAGGCTGGCAACTGGCCGATACCATGGCGCGCGGGGCGGTGCGGGTGGATCCCACCCGGCCGGTGGAGAGCGCCGCCGAGCAGGCGCTGCCCAAGCACGACTGGCTGGTGGCCTACTGTGCCTGAACCGATGAACACACCAGCGCCCGGGTGGCGCTCGCACTGCAGGAGGCTGGATGGAACCGGGCGAGGGCACTCACCCGGGGATGGTTCGGGCTGACCGAAGCGGAGTGGCCGGTGGAGCGGAAACCTGCGTGAGTGCCGGGTACCGCGTGCCCGGTGCCGCGTGCCGTGCAGCGTCCCCCGTTCCGAGTTGAAGGTCTAACCGCTGAACCATGATCCAGGTACCGAACTTGGCACGCGGCACCCGGCATTCGGCACTCACAGGATATAACGCCTGAGATCGTCGCTCGCGATGACCCTGCCTAACCGTTCCTGCACCATCGCCGCGTCTACCTTCACACTGCGGATACCCTCGGTCGGCAGGTCGAACAGCAGGTCTTCCATCAGCGTGGCCATGACGGTCTGAAGCCGGCGGGCGCCGATGTTTTCCACCCGCTCGTTGGCCGTGGCGGCGATGCGGCAGATGGACCGGATGGCGTCATCGGTGAACTCCAGATCGACCCCCTCGGCAGCCACCAGCGCCTTGTACTGCTTGGTGAGCGCATTCTCCGGCTCCACCATGATCCGGATGAAGTCGTCCTCGGTCAGCGGCAACAGCTCCACCCGGATGGGGAACCGGCCCTGCATCTCGGGGATGAGATCCGAGGGCTTGCTCACGTGGAACGCGCCGGCGGCGATGAAGAGAATGTGGTCGGTGCGGACGTAGCCGTAGCGGGTCTGCACTGTGGAGCCCTCAACGATCGGCAGCAGGTCGCGCTGCACGCCCTCACGGGAGACATCGGGACCGGTCTGGGCCCGCTCGCCGGCAATCTTGTCGATCTCATCGACGAAGATGATGCCGTGGTTCTCCACCCGGTCCAGCGCCTCGTTCACCACCTCTTCCTGGTCCACCAGCCGCTTGAGCTCCTCGTCGATCAGGATCCGGCGCGCCTCGGAGACCCGGACCGTGCGGCGCTTCTTGCGCTTGGGCATCATCTCCTGGAACATCTCGAACCAGTTGATGTCCGGCCCCTCCTGCCCCGGTGGCAGTTGCATCCCCTCGAAGGCCGGAAAGCCCTGCGGGGTGGTCTCGATCTCCACTTCGCGGTCTTCCAGCTTCCCGTCGGCCAGCATCTGGCGCAGCTTCTCGCGCGACCGGGCGCGGCGCTGGTCTTCCGGCTCGCCGGTGGTCACGCTCCCCCCCGGCGCGGCCACGAACACCCGCGCCGGCTCGGTCTCGGGAACCGGTGGAGGCAAGGGCGGCAGCAGCAGCTCGAGCAGCTTATCATCGGCCCGCCGCTCGGCCTCGCCGTAGACCTCGTCCTCCCGTTCGGTGCGCACCAGACTGATGCCGGCGTCGACCAGCTCGCGGACCATGGACTCGACGTCACGGCCGACGTATCCCACCTCGGTAAACCGGGAGGCCTCCACCTTGATGAAGGGCGCGCCGGCCAGCCGAGCCAGCCGGCGGGCGATCTCGGTCTTACCCACCCCGGTGGGACCGATCAGGATGATGTTGGAAGGGGTGATCTCGTCCCGCAGCTCCTCGGGAGCCTGCGACCGGCGCCAGCGGTTCCGGACGGCGATGGCGATGGCCTTCTTGGCCGCGTCCTGTCCCACGATGTAACGATCGAGCTCCGCCACGATCTGACGGGGAGGAAGTTCCTCCAGCCACGGCTGAGGCGGCTCGGCGGGGGGGACGATGAGGGGGTCGGCCATAATCCAGAAACTATAACCGTTAGCCGTGGGCGGTTAGCCGTTAGCCGTTAGCCGTAACTCGGGGTCAGGCGATGCGGCAACAAGCCACCAACGTCTAACGGCTAACGTCTAACTGCTAACGGTATTGGGGAGCTCCAGAATGG
>DASTEX010000063.1:0-4238 GCA_035709185.1 Gemmatimonadales bacterium | reverse complement strand
CGGGATCCTTGGAGGAGATTCCGGAGCAGGGATTCGCCGCCGGGGATCAGCTCATCGGCCAGAATGTACCAGGGACCAACTTCCAGCACGCCGCGACGGACCAGCTCGGTGAGGCGGGGGCCCAGATCGGGACGGATCGGGAGCACGTCTTCCAGCAGAACGGTCTGTCCGTCGAGCACGAAGCGGGCGGAAGGGTCACGGTCCAGCTGGTCGATCAGGTCTTCGACCACGCCGACCAGCCGGGCCAGGAAAGCAGCGCGCGGGAGATACCACTCCCGGTCCCAGTGGGTGTGAGGAATGAGGTGGAACGTGAGGCGTTGGTTCACCGGCTCATTCGGCGATGATTCGCAGTTCTCCCCGCTCCTCGGGCGACAAGGCGCTGGGCCGGCCGAGGACCCGATGCACGAATGCGTCCCACCAGTCCTGCTGCTGGTCCAGGTGCCTGAACTGGTCCAGCGCGGCCCAGGTCCGCTGGTGAATCGGCCCGGCCCGCGCCAGGGCCTGTTCCTGGCTGATGCCATCGCGGCGGAGCCAGCGGCGGCCGATCTGCGCGTGCAGCACCTCGTCGGCCCAGTCGTAATCGTGGAAGTGGGCCGAGAGCGGGTCGCCGGCATCGACGGCGGTCTGGTACTCGAACCGCTTGCCGGTGTCGGCCGGCATCAGGGATTGCTCGATGGCGTACAACAGGGTCTGCCGCTCCACCGGCTCGGCGTAGAGATTGAGCCGGAGCGAAAACCCCACGTTGAGTGGAATGGCGGTCCAGTCCACGCCGCGGGCCTCGAAGGCCACGCTGCCCATCATGGCGTGCCGCATCTCGTCCCACAGCTGGCGGGAATAATCGAGGTAGAACTCCCAGGGCTGGTCCCGTCGCTCCACCATGATGGAGGCCATCATCTCGGGAACATCCATCTCCAGGGTGCGTTTGCAGATCAGCGCCAGGTTACGCTCGTCCGCCGGCACCCTGGGATCGTTGTACACCACGTGTGGCGGGAACTCGAAGTTGTAACGTCCGGCAAAGCGCTCGTCCCGCCGCGGATGCAGGTCCGGCTCGAACCGCTGTGCGGCCCGGGACGCGGGCAGTTCCGCCCGGGCGTTGGCGTCGGCCGGCCCGGCGATCCCGCCGGCCGCCTCGAGATAGGCCCGGAGATGCCGCTCCCATTCGGCGGCCCGCGAGGCCGCGGCGGGGTGGGGACCGGTGAGCGCGGACAGCGCCGCGGTGCCCCAGGCCAGCATCTCCTCGTAATCCTTCATGGCCTGCCGGAGGACGCGCCGGGTGGGATGATCCACCAGCGGGTTGGTGGTATCGAGATGCTCGCGACCGGCCGTCGCCAGCGCCGGCAGGCTGACGCCGTACAACCCGACCAGGAGCTCGATGGTATCGGTTGACCGGAGCACTTCCTCCAGGAAGGCATCGAGGGTCGCATCCGGGGCAGTATCGAGCGAGGGAACCGGATGCCGCATTTCGCCGACTCGTCTTCGGATCCAGGTCACATGCTCCGCCAGCTGCCACTGGTGCAGCGCCAGGGCGGATTTTACTTCCCACACCGGCTCCGACGGGAGATGCGACAGCATGACGGACATCAGCCGCCGCGCGGTCCACTGATAGCGCAGCAGCCGTCGCACGTTCTCGTCCACCGAGTAGCCTATCCGGGCGGCATCCCGGTAACTGCCGACCCCGGCCAGCTCGGGGATACCCAGCCCCGGGGCAACCGGCATCAGCGGCCTCCGGCGAGCGAGGCGGCTTCGCGGCTCTCCGGCTGCACCGGACCGGCGGCCAGGGCGGCGATGAGCGCCTTGCAGAACTGCGGCAGATCGGCCGGGGTCCGGCTGGAGATCAGGTTGCGGTCTACCACGACGGCGCTGTCCTCCCACAGCAGGCCGGCGTTGACCAGATCGTCGCGAATGGCGCCGACGCTGGTCCCGCGCCGGCCCCGCACGATCCCGGCGGAGATCGGTACCCAGCCGGCGTGGCAGATGAAGGCGACCGGTTTCCCGGCCTCGAAGATGTCGCGAGTCAGCGCCAGCACGCGGGGCGAGCGCCGGAGAATGTCGGGGGCGTAGCCGCCGGGGATGACCAACCCGTCGAAGTCCCGTGCGGTCACTGCCTCAACCGTCGTATCGGGCGAGATGGGATAGCCGCGCTTGCCCTGGTAGGACTTCTCTCCCAGTCCGGCGACCACGGTGCGGGCGCCTTCCTCCTCCAGCCGGATCTTGGGATACCAGAGCTCCAGGTCTTCGTACAGGGGAGCCACAAAGAAGAGGACGTTCTTTCCACTGAGTGACATCGGAACCTCCACCACAACCGTGAGCCGTCAGCCGGGAACCGTCAGCCGTGAGCCGGAACGGCCGACCAGGCCCCTCTCCACTATGCACTATACACTACGTACTCCGCATTCGGATTCCGTCCCTCTCCCTTGCTTCCTCTCCCTTGGCATCAGTAGGGCTCATCTTCCCCATAGACGAGTTCGTCCAGCGTGCTTTCATCGGGCGGCCCTTCGACCCCCTTGCCCAGCTGGGCGAGCCAGGGCGGGACGATGAAGGTCGTGACCATGACCATGAGGACCACCGCGCTGAAGAGGCCCTGGTCGAGCACCCCGGTCGCCAGTCCCATCTGGGCGAAGATCAGGCCCACCTCGCCCCGCGGGATCATCGCGACGCCGATGAGCAACTTGTTGCCGGTGAACCACCACGGTGCAAAGCCCGCGGCCAGCTTTCCGAGAATGGCGACCAGGCAGAGTGCTCCGCCGATCAGCAGGACGCTGCCATCCAGCAGTGCGTTGAGGTTGATCGAGGCACCCACCACGGCGAAGAAGAGCGGAACGAAGAAGTGCCCCAGGGAGGCGGATGACTGCTCGATGGTCCGGGCGTGGCGGGTGGTATGGATCACGACGCCGGCCGCGAAGGCGCCGATGATCATCGACGAGCCCACGGCGGTGGCGAGCGCCGCGAGCGCGAGCGCCACCGCCAGCGCGACGCTCCCCTGCGCGCCCGCGACCCGGAAGGTGGCGACCCAGTTCATCAACCGGGGCGCGAACAGCATCCCGAGCGCAATGGCGCCGATCAGGAAGCCGATCGACAACCCCGCCGTGCGCCCGACCACACCCACCGTCAGTTCGTTGCCAGCCGCGAGGCCGGCCACCATCGTCAGGATGATCAGGCCGATGATGTCGTCGAGCACGGCGGCACCGAGCACGATCCGGCCCTCGGGCGTGTCGAGCTGTCCCAGGTCGGAGAGCACCCGGGCCGAGATGCCGATGGACGTGGCGGTCAGGGCTGCGCCGCAGACGATGGCGATCAGGCCGCCGAAGCCCAGTGCCGTCGCGACGAAATATCCTCCCATGAAGGGCAACAGGACCCCGACCAGGCCAACCATCGCGGCCGGGGCGCCGACCTTCAGAATGTCGCGCAGATTGGTGTGCAGTCCGATCTGGAAGAGCAGGACCACCAGTCCCAGCTCGCCCATGGCGTACCATACCTCATTGGCGGGGTCGATCAGGCCGAGAGCGGACGGTCCGAGGGCCACGCCGGCCAGGAGCTCACCCAGCACCGACGGTTGACCCAGCCGTCGGGCCAGGCCGCCCAGGATTCTGGCCAGCAGCAGTACGGCGGCGAGGCCGGTCAGCAGCCCCGCGATGGAATGGGCCTGGGGGGCCGCGGCAACGGGAAGGAGATCGAACATCCGCGAAGAATAACGCGGTGCGACTCAGCCCTTGATGACCCCGATCGGCTTGAGCCGGGCCACCCGCCGGGCGAGCCCCGCGCGGTCCACCACCTCGGTGACGCGCTCCACATCCTTGTAGGCCAGGGGGGCTTCCTCCGCCAATTCCGCGTTGGAGACGCACTCGACCACGATGCCCCGCTCCGCCAGCAACCGGCGCACCGCCGAACCGGTGGTGGTCCGCTTGGCCTCACCCCGGCTCATGGCCCGTCCGGCGCCGTGACAGGTGCTCCCGAAGGAGAGCCGGGCGGCTGCGTCGGTCCCCGCCAGGACGTAGGACGCCGTCCCCATGCTTCCCGGGATGAACACCGGCTGGCCCGCGGCGCGGTAGGCCGAAGGCGTCTCCGGATGTCCGGGGCCGAAGGCCCGGGTGGCGCCTTTGCGGTGCACGCAGAGTCTCTCCCCGCCGTAGGTCTCCACCTTGGCAATGTTGTGGGCCACGTCGTAGACCAGCCGCAAGCCGCCATTGCGAAATCGTCTCCGGAAGATCTGCCGAATGCTGTGGGTCAGCACCTGCCGA
>DASTEX010000062.1:0-5767 GCA_035709185.1 Gemmatimonadales bacterium | reverse complement strand
ATACGATCCGGCCGGCCAGCAGCTCCGGCAGGCGAAAGCGGGCTTCGACTCGGCCCAGCGAAGCGAGCGGGAACCCGGTGGTATCCCGCACAACCACGCTGTCAAGATTGAGCCAGGTGAAGAAGTTGCCTTCGATTCGATGGATGGAGATGGATCCCCGCACCAGCCGGGCGGACTGGTCGGTGAAGACCCGGGCGAGCAAATGCTTCCCCGCGTCGGTGCCGCCTAACGCCAGCAGCACGCCCAGCACGGTCGCGATCGCGCCGATGGCGATCACGAACAGGAAACGGGCGACGGCGAGCGGCAACCGGTGCATCAGAAGGCCTGGCCGATGGCCAGGTGAAAGGTGAATCCGGCCTTGCGCGGCTTTACGTAGTCGGTCGCGAGCTCGGCCAGCGACCCATCCGACTGGGTAACGTACAGCGTCCCGGGAGGATAGCTGTATCCATTGTAAGCCATATCGAGTCGGGCCGGGCCCAGCGGGGTGCCGATCCGGAGGCCGAAGCCGGGCGTCACCCGGAACCGGAGCCGGTTGCTCTGATCGGTTTCGTTCTGCCAGACCGCTCCGCCATCCACGAACCCGACCACCCGCCAGCGGCTGGGAAACAGCGGCGAAGGCACCCGCACCTCGGCATTGGCAACGATGATTCGGTTTCCACCGATGGGGGAAACCCTCACCCTGTCGGAGTCCACGCTGTCGACCTGGGTATAGGCGGTGTCGACCACGTAGACCACCGGTCCCAGGTCATTGCGGTTGTATCCCCGAACGTCGTTGGCGCCGCCGGCGTAGAACCGCTGCTCCGGCGGTACGTAGGTGAATTCCTGGCCGTCGCTCTCCGACCGCGGCGCCAGCAGCGCCCCGCCCCGCACCCGCATGGCCGCTGTGATACCGGCCGTAAGCGGACGGTAGAGCGAGATGTCGCCGGTCAACCGGGTAAAGCGCTGAAGCCGCTCCGAGCCGGTATAGGAGGCCGAATGCGCCGCCTGGAGACCGATCGAGCTGCCGCGGGTGGGGTCGAGCAGGTTGTTGACCCGGAGGCGGGTAATACTGGCGGTGACCATCCCCTGCCGCTGGCGGGCGGTGAGCGTCGCAATGTCGGCCGGGTTGCAGGCGTTGAAGTAGGCGCAGAAGTTGGCGTCATTCGCCTCGGTGGAGCCCAGCGCAATCCGGTAGCCCACGCTGATGGGAATCCGGTTGGCGCCTTCCCGGGTCAGGGAGAATCCCACGCCGGTTTCCTCCCGCACGTACACCCGGAGTTCCGAACGGCGCTCGGCGAAGAACTGCAGCCCGAAGGTGTTATCGGGCGAGAGGAAGGCGGGCTGGGTGAAGCCAACCGAGGCCGTGTAGTTGAGCTGGCTCGACCCGATCTCGCGCCGGTCGAGTCGAGTCGAGTCTTCCAGCCGGCTGCACAGGGAGCGCTCGAAACTCCACCCCAGCGGATCACCGACTCCGACTTTGGACACCCGTCCGGCAAACCGGAGCAGCCGGCCCCTCCCGAACAGGTGGCGGATGGTCCAGTCGCCGGTTGCGCGGAAGCAGTCATCGGTGCCGTAACCGATGGAGGCTCCATACCGGTAGCGGGCCCCGGGCACGATCCGCACCACCAGCGGAACCGAATCATCGGTCGCCGCATCGTACACCGCGGTGTCGAGCTCGACCGCCGCGAATCGGTAGCTCTCGGTAGCAACGATGTTGCGCTGGCTCCGGATCAGCTCGGAGCGGCGGAAAAGATCGCCCCGTCGCGCCGCCATCAGATCGATGACGAACGCGCTGTCTCCCGGGCGAAACCCTTCGACCCTTACATCACCGATCACCTTTCGGTCGCCCGGCTGGACCCGCACCTCGATCTCGGCCACGCGACGGGCCGAATCGACCTGCCGGGTCTCGAGAAACACCCGGCCCTCCGGGTAACCGCTGTCCCGGAGGCGGGCCGTCATGGTGTCACCGCTCGCCTGCAGCAGATACCGGTTGAAGGGCTCTCCCACCCGGAGCGGCAGGTCCCGGGTGATCCGCTCCGGTTCCATCAGCGAATCGATGCCGAAGATGTCGAACCGGGTCAGAATGACCGGCTCACCCTCCTCGATATGAAAAGTGATGAACACGTCCTCGGCGGTCCGCGTGACGGTGGTGTCAACCGACACCTCCATGAATCCGTAGATCCGGTAGAGCAATTCGAGGCGCTCGACGTCGCGTTCGAGGTCCCGCTGATTGAGCCGGCGCTTCTCGCCCAGGCCGATGGCCCGGATGATGGGAGTGGTGGCAAACCAGCTCGACTTGGTGGTGGCAATGGCCGCTTCGAGGGTCGTGCGGTCGATCGATTCGTTGCCTTCGAACTTGAGCCGGCGAACGATCAGATCGTCCTGCGCCCTGACGGGTGAAGCGGCTCCCGACAGGGCCAAGAAAATGAACACGGTGAGCGGTCCCGTTGCCCGGATGGCTCGCGCGGTTGACGACACGGTCTAAATCTAGTAGTATCGCGGCCTTACGCCACACTTGCCCGCTCCGGGAACCGGCCTAGTGCTTCGACACCGCATCTGGTTTTTTATCATCTGTGGCCTGCCCCTCCTGGGCTGCTCGGACCCGGGCACGGGCCTCGTGCTCCATTACGCGCTCTCGCAGGACCCCCGATCGCTGGATCCGGCGCTCTCCACCGATGTCCCGACGGGCGAGATGGTGACGCTGGTTTTCGACAACCTGGTACAGGTTCAACCCGATGGAACCATCGGTCCCGGGCTGGCCCGGCGATGGATCGTCGACTCCACCGGCTCGGTCTAGACCTTCCATCTCCGTCAGGGTGTCGTGTTCCATGATGGGGCGCCACTCACCGCTGCCACGGTGCGGGCCTCCCTGCTCCGCGCCCTCGCACCCGGAGCCACCGGCGGCCGCGGCTGGCCCCTCTACCCCATCCGGGGAGCGAGAGCGTACGCCGCGGGCGAGCAAACCGAGGTCCCGGGCATCGAGCTCCGAGACGATTCCACCCTCGTGCTCTCGCTGGAGGAGCCGCTCAACAGCTTCCTGACGCTCCTCACCATGCCCGTTGCAGCGATTGTGCCCGACAGCATCCCGCCCGATTTCGGGGAGCGGCCGGTCGGCACCGGGCCCTGGCGGTTCGTCTCGTGGGACCACGACGATGCGCTGATCTTCGCTCGGAACGAGCGCTACTGGGACCCGCCTCCCCGGGCGGACACCCTCCGGGTGCGGATCATTCCTGAGGAGCTGACCCAGGCCGCCGAGTACGAGACCGGCCGTCTCAGCGTGGTCGAGGTCCCCTTTGGCGAGACTGCCCGGTGGGAATCGGGGCACGCCGCCGAGCTGCTACGCCGTCCCGCGCTGCGGACACTGTATGTGGCGCTGAACACCACCCGGGGACCGCTGCGGGACCAGCGGGTGCGCCGAGCCCTCAACCTGGCGATCGATCGTGAGGCCATCCTGAGCAACGTGGCCGGAGCGCGGGGGGTACTCTCGGCCGGGGCCATTCCGCCGGGGCTACTGGGACACGATTCCACCCGTCGCCCGTATCCGTTCGACCCGCAGGAGGCGCGCCGGCTCCTGGCGGAAGGCGGCGCGTCGGGGGCCAACCTGCGGCTCTGGCGGAGCAGCCGGCCGATCTATGCCCGGATCGCCCAGGCGATTCAGCAGGACCTGACCACCGTCGGGCTCAACGTCGAAATCGTGGAACGCGATGCCGCCTCGGCCCGTGCGGCGGCTCGCAACGGGGAGGCCGATCTCTTTCTCACTGACTGGTACGGGGATTATCCCGATCCGGAGAACTTCACCTATCCCCTGTTCCACTCCCGTAACGCCGGACCGGGTGGCAACCTGGCGTTGCTGCGCGATCCGGGACTGGACTCGCTGATCCTGCGGGCCCGGTCGACCCCCGACACCGCGGAGAAGCACCGGCTGATGGCGGAGATCGACCGGAGGATCTTCGAGCAGGCCCCGTGGATCTTCCTCTGGTTCCCGGTGGATCTCTGGGCCATGCGGCCCGAGATCGAGGGCTGGCAGATCCCGGCGGTCTTCAACGGACAGCGCTGGCGCGAGGTGCGCCTCCGACAGTGATCCGCCACATTGCCGCCCGGCTGCTCCTGCTGATTCCCACGCTCGCGGGAGTGCTGGCGGTCACCTTCTTCCTGCTCTACATCGCACCGGGTGATCCGGTGCAGGCCATGGTGGGCGAGCGGGCCGATGCCGAGACCATCGCCCGGCTCCGGGCCGAGCTGCGCCTGGACGATCCCGTCCCGGTCCGCTTCGCCCGTTATGCCGGCGGGATTCTCCAACTCGACCTGGGACGGAGCTACATCACCCGGCGCGAAATCCGGGATGATCTGCTGGAACGCTTCCCCGCAACGCTCCAGCTGGCTGCCGCCGCCATGGGGTTTGCCGTCACGGCCGGTCTGCTGATCGGCATCTGGGGGGCCTGGCGCCCGGGGAGCTGGCCTGACCGGATCGCCACCCTCGGGGCCTATCTCGGCGTCTCCTTTCCGGTGTACTGGGTCGGGCTGCTGCTGATCCTTCTGTTCGCGGTGACCCTGCGCTGGCTGCCGCCCTCAGGCTCAGGAGGATTGGTATTCCTGATCCTTCCGGCACTCACCCTGGGCACCCGCTCGGTGGCCATGCTGGCGCGGGTGACCCGGACCGCAATGCAGGAGGCGTTGGGCAGCGATTTTGTCCGGACGGCCCGGGCCAAGGGACTCAATGAAGGGCGGGTGGTGTGGCGCCACGGA
Source organism: Gemmatimonadales bacterium (assembly GCA_035709185.1). Taxonomy (GTDB): domain Bacteria; phylum Gemmatimonadota; class Gemmatimonadetes; order Gemmatimonadales; family GWC2-71-9; genus SZUA-320. The sequence goes on along the minus strand of DASTEX010000062.1, from coordinate 1,042 downwards.
CTTCGCAACGCCCTGCTTCCGATCATCACGGTGGTGGGACTCGATTTCGGGAGCTACCTCACCGGGTCGATCCTGACCGAAACCATTTTCGCCTGGCCCGGGGTGGGCCGCTACGTACTCTCGGCGATCGAGAAGCGCGACCTTCCCGCCATCCAGGGCAGTATTCTCTTTCTGAGCCTGGTCTTCGTGCTGGTGAACCTGGTGACCGATCTGCTCTACACCAAGGTGGATCCGCGGGTGGCGTATGACTGACGTGGCGTCGAAGGCGGTCGGAGATGGTCGAAGACAGTCGAAGACGGTAAGGCGGAAAGCGGGTAACCGTCTTCGACCGCCTTCGACCATCTTCGACTGTCTTCGACTGGCAGCGGTATTGTGTCTGGCCGGGCCGGTCGGGGCCCAGTCCCTCCCCAAGCGGCTCAACGCCATCCTCGATGCCGCGCCCCTCGATCGCCACTTCTGGGGGATTGCGGTCGCCGACACGACCGGCCGGGTACTCTACACCCGGAACGCTGACAAGCTCTTCATCCCGGCCAGCAACACCAAGCTGGCCGTCAGCGTGGCGGCCGCGGTGCTGCTGCCGCCGGACCTGACGGTCCGCACCAGCGTGTACGGCACCGGTCCCATCGCCAACGGAGTTCTCCAGGGCAACCTGGTGCTCTACGGGCGGGGCGATCCCAGCATGAGCCGCCGCTGCTACGACGTGGATACCACCCGGACCGGCGCATGCATGGACGATCCCTTCAGTCCGCTGCGGGAGCTGGCGCATGGGCTCAAGGGCCGGGGCCTGACCACCGTCAGCGGCGACCTGGTAGGCGACGGCAGCTGGTTCGAGCCGGTGACGCTGCACCCTTCGTGGGAGCATTATGACCTGGCGTGGTGGTACGCCGCACCAGTGTCGGGGCTGGGCTTTACCGACAACAGCCTCGAGTTGCTGGCGGTACCGACCACGCCGGACGCACCAGCGGCGCTCGCGCTCTGGCCCGAGCTGAGCTACCTGAGGCTGGAAAACCGGACCCGCACGGTGCCGGAAGGCAGTCGGCGG